>JAZQJM010000096.1:0-2516 GCA_045541635.1 Candidatus Nanosyncoccus sp. | reverse complement strand
ATTTTGGGGGGATTATATTTGGTGCTGTACTTGGTGTCTAAGGGCAAATGGGTAGGCGATGGAGATTGGATACTTGGGGTGGCGATTGGGATGGTGGTGTTTTGGCCGTGGTTGGCGCTGGTTGAGCTGTTTCTGTCTAATTTGATGGCTTGCGTCGTGATGCTGCCGTTCGCGATTAAAAATCGTAAGAGTAAAGTTTATTTTGGACCATTTATGGTGGCAGCGATGGTGGTGGTGATTGTTCTCGCGGAGCAGTTAAGCGCTTTGGTGGGTATGAACTAAAATGTGAGCGGGGCTTATAGGCAAAGGAATAATTATGGCTTAACAAGGGGGGAATTATACGAAGAGATTGGTGGATGATGAGCTGACGGAGCTACTTGGAATGTTTGGCGCGGTCAGTATTGGGGGGCCGAAGTATTGTGGTAAGTCTTGGACTGACCTAAACCATGCGAGTTCAAGCGTGCTTCTAACTAGGTCGGATGGTCCTTCCGACGTAATTGTCTGTGGAGGGGTGGCCGGCAAGTTTGCCGATTAGTTGTTTGAAGCCATAAGGTTGAAAGTTTGGGGGTGGCTTTTGAATTGGAACTCAGCATTATGTTTTTGAATTTTGTATGAAATCTGTGCTACAATAAGCTTAAGTTGATTAAAAGGAACTAAAAATGGTCATACGAAATCATGATGATTTTCTATATAAGAGTAGCCTTAGCGCATTGGGACTACTTAGTCTAATAACGATAATTGCGGGTGGGGCACTGATGTCTTCTCACGTCTCCGCCGATGACTCCGTTGTGGACCAAATTAACATTACCGTCCCAGTATCCTGCACTATGTCTGGTACTGGCATGAACTCACATAATGCAGAAATAGTTAATGGACAATACCGGGAAAATATTGGTACTACTACGCTACACGCCTTCTGTAATGATCCTGAAGGATTCGCTATCTACGCAGCAGGATATACAGGAAATGAAATAGGAGGGACTAATAGTAATAAACTAGTAGGAACAAGTGCTAGTTTTAATTCTGTCATAGAATCAGGTATAGCTACATCAGCAGGAGACCCAGACATATCTAACTGGGCTATGAAACTAACTAAGACTCAAGATTCAGGAGATACAACTACTGATAATGCCTTTACTATTGATTCAGCTCCAAACGTAGCTCTTCCGAGTACTGCAGAATCAGGTACTACTTCTGCTCCATTTAGCTCTTATCATGTAGTTCCAAATGAATACGTTAAAGTAGCTCATAAGAATGCTAGTACTGACATGACGGCAGCTACTGGTGGGGTTAAGCTAACTACTACTTATGCAGCTTATATCTCTAAGACTCAAGTTGCTGATACTTATTCTGGGCAGGTGATATATACGTTGGTTCATCCATCCAGTACTGATGCCCCTATAGTACCAGTCACCATAGAAGATGCCTATTCTAGAGCCGGTAAAACTAAATTAAATGGTTACTACAAAATCCAAGACATGAATTCTGCTATTTGTAGTGCTGTGAATCAATATAGTGGTGACGGCATGGCAGAAGTTATAGACGTACGTGATAACAATATCTACCATATCGCTAAATTAGCCGATGATAACTGCTGGATGCTAGATAACCTAGCCCTAGATCCAACCGATGCTACCACCGCAGCCAATATGAATGCGTCAAATACTAACGCCTCGTCAGCCGCAATCACTAATCTTCTAAGTGGCGGTAGTACTACGACTGGTTGGAGCAATGTAGCAGTAGCAGATGTAGACACAAACTTCTACAACGGTGGCACGGTACCACGCATTAATAATGCCAGCAAAGACACTCTCGTCACATCTTATGGTCCAGCCTCCACTAGTGGCCAAGCTAAAGTAGGTATCTACTACAACTACTGCGCGGCAAGTGCTAGTACCTACTGTTACGAGGAAGGTAGCGGAGTAGATAAACCAGATACTATTATAGACGCAGATCAAGATATCTGCCCAGCTAACTGGAGAATGCCAACAGGTGGAAATACTGGAGAATACCAAGCTCTAGCCCAGAAATACGGTAGTGATGCAACCAATACTAATAGCTTACAATACAACCTCTCTACGCCATTGTCTGGCCTCTACTATAGTAGCTCGGCGAGCTATCAGGATATCTACGGCTACTGGTGGTCGTCTACTTACGACAGTGGCTACAGCGTGCACCGCCTGGGCGTGGATCCGTCTAACGTGCTCCCGTACGGCGGCGACATTCGCTACGACGGGCTATCAATGAGGTGCTTGGTGGGGCAGTAGTGCGTTTGCATTTTGTCCCTAGAACCCCTCGGCAGAGGTATAATTGAAAAAAGTCAGATATTTGCTATAATTCTTGGGGAGTGGGGTGATTATTAATAATCTAGTTGAGATGGGGCCGTTTAGAAACATGGGGATTTAGCTCAGTTGGCTAGAGCGTACGATTCACATTCGTAAGGTCACAGGTTCGAGCCCTGTAATCCCCACCATTTTTTTCTCAAAAATAATATAAAACTAGGCACGGACTAATTA
>JAZQJM010000095.1:0-1898 GCA_045541635.1 Candidatus Nanosyncoccus sp. | reverse complement strand
TCAATATACGGAACAATGTTTAAGAGCTAAGATTATAAATAAATTCAACGAGCTTGGCTTGCCAAAATACGAAATAACGAATTAATAGAATGGTCTAATTGGTTGATGGGCTCGTTTTAATGGCAATTATTCAACAACGCCTTGTTAATACGTGATACTTGATTTTATGAAGATTTTGTGCCATAATTAATGGACGAGGTTGGGTTAAACCTCTTAATTTAATTGTCTTGCGTGGTATCATGAGCTGCACAAGTTAAATATATAGTTCCTTACTAATTTGTTTCGTTGAAGGGAGTGATAGTAACAACTTGTAAACCGTTTATTGTTCTAAGGGTAACCTAGAGTTGCATACGGTTCTCCGCTAAATGCAGGGGATTTTGAAAAGGAGATGGACATGGCGAACAATATCGAGAGCAACAAGGCTACGCGCAATGCTGGCGAATTATACAAGCGTATCGCAGCACAATATTTGATGGTGTGGTACCCGAAGATGAGTAGCAAAGAGCGTAACGATATGTTGGATTTTGGCAATATGGAACAACTCGAAAGCATGATTGCTTCTAGTGACTTAATCTGGGCTGGCATCAGGGCGCTCATGCGCACTCTGAGGCAATGCATTATTGGTATCGAAGTGCCTGATGACCTGGGTGATATTGTTTTCTGGAGCGATACACCTAATGAGGATTTGGCTGAGCTAACTAGTACAATTGATAAAGCTAGTTTATCAGACGAAGTTAAAGCACATATTGCCATTGCAATGGTGGAAGAAATCCATGAAAGATGGAAGATAGACTGCCACTATCAGTTTTACAAGAAAGATCACGAGGAAGGATGGTACCTGTTTTTACCACTCGAACTGATTGGACCAGAAGACGCTATAAGATATTACATTTTTATTGATGATATCCTCGCGACGATTGGACTCAAAGTAGAGCGTGGCGTATTCGAGCAGAGCTATAGAGAGCGCCAGAGATGGTATCGTGATTTCTACATGTTAGGCGACGATGAAAGATTGGCTTGGTTTATTCTTAATCGAGCTGGACAGTCCGAGCCGGCACCAGTGAAAATCGAAAGTATTCTTGACGTCATGGAGAACGATGATATCTCACACCGTATTGCTGAGCAAGTGATTAAGCATTCCGGTGAGCCGTCCGAGTGGTAGCCAAAATTATGGCTATCTGTATGGAGGTGGGTAGAGATGAAGAAAAGTTTGGTGATTGTAGTGTTTTTAGTAATAATCGGCATCTTGTTTTTCTGGCTAGGAAGTAAAGCCGTAGAATCATTGGACGGGCTTAGCTACGACCAATATTGGAGGGAACAAGCTGCCGATATCGAACGAATGCTAGATTATGCCCATGTGGACTATTCTGAAATTCCGAAAAATATTACACCAAAGGAGAGAGTGAAATATCTTAAGAAAATCAGTAAAGAACACGTAGAGCAGATAGGTGCTTATCTCAATGGTGGAGATTACATTGATGAGAATGGCAATCTGGTACATATCGAGAGCGATTTTATCTACGAAAGTACTAGAGGGTAGCACTCGCTAGCACCAATCGAATTATAATATACTATTACGATAGAAACGAACAAGAACCTTAAGCATGCCCGTACTGTTATGTACGGGCTTTTTCATTTGGCAACTAACTGGGAGTAAGTCGTTATGGTTTGTAGATAGAATATTATTCGTGAGAGACTAGCTAGCAGTGTCATTAAAACCACTACGAGAGACTGCCCGGTTTGACAGGAAAACGGGGTATACTAGACCAAACACATTTGAGACAAAGCGCGCAAGAAGCGTAACCCTCTCACAGTGAAGCTTCTTGCGCGCGTAATTAACAAAAAAAATAGATCTCCTTTATAATTATCTAATAACCAATAAATAAAATAAGGAGATC
>JAZQJM010000094.1:0-9859 GCA_045541635.1 Candidatus Nanosyncoccus sp. | reverse complement strand
AATGCCTCCAAGATGTGGCTAAAAATATAAAGAACTATCTAGTTTATTATAATTATGCTAGAATACATACAACACTAGGTATGACGCCTATGCAAGTGTTGCAAAGCTTTTGAGCCCTTTATGTACTCGACCATCCTCGTATACTCTGGTATAATATGTTTATTACAGTGGTGGGTCGCGATTATTTGCGGCTGTCGTTTTTTAATAAGGAGGTGGAAAAATGTTACATGAATACATGAGGGAGAATCCGTATCTAAAGGAGAAGCTTCTGGGGAATGCGCGCGTAGAATGTACCTACGGAGATTACTTGCACAGTGTGTATATGAGACATAGGCGCTTGTTCTTGCACGGAGATATAGAGTCGCTAAGCAGCGGCTGCGAAACGATCTCTTATGATTACAACGGCCAGGTTTTCTCGATGACGTCTGCGATAGTGGATGACATCATGAAATTCAACCATGAGGACTATAAGGTGCCAGCCGACAGGCGAGAGCCGATCTGGCTCTACATCAATTCTCCGGGCGGAGAAATCACTGAGGGCTTTGCCTTAGTAGACGCTATCTCTATGAGCAAAACTCCGGTCTACACCGTCAATATGGGGCAGTGGTCGTCTATAGCGTTCCTCATCGGCATCACCGGCAAAAAGAGATTTTCTCTGCCACATGCGACTTTCTTGATGCACGATGACTCTACTGGCATGTTTGGCTCGGCTAGCAAAGTTCAGGATCAGGTGGATTTCGAGGAAAGGTTTAGTCAGCAGGTGATTCGGACGCATGTTTTGAGGCATAGCAGGATGAGCGAGAAAGAATACGATGATCTAGCTTGCGTAGAATATTACATGCTCCCGAGTGACGCGATTAGCCACGGTTTTATAGATGAAATCATCACGAGCCTAGACGATATCCTGTTTACTGGGTTTGAAGACATTTACTAGGATGTAACGTATCCTACCACTTTCCAAAGGCGAGCTCTCATGCTCGCCTCTTTACTTTTTTGCAAATCTCTGATATAATAGATACTAATTATGAGTAAAACAGAATTACATCCTAAAGATTATCGCTATGTCGTCTTTTCCGACGAAGCCGCGGGCTTTTCGTTTTTGACTAAATCCACTGCGAAAAGCGAAGAGACCATCAAGTGGGAAGATGGCAACGAATATCCATTAGTCAAGGTACAGATTTCCTCTGCTTCTCATCCATTCTTTACTGGTGAGGAGAAGATCATCGATACCGAAGGTCGCGTAGATCGCTTTAAGGCTCGTGCTAAGAAGGCTGAAGCATTGAAGCAGGCTCTCGAGAACAAAGCTAAGAAAGCTCAGCGCGAAGCCGAGAAGAAGGCTAAGGAAGCCGAAGAGAAGGCTAAATAGCCACTTAATGAATAACCGAGCGAACAGCTCGGTTATTTTGTATATAAGTTTAATATCTGACTCTCAATATACGTCCAGCATTTTTTGTGGGGGCTGGCACTGCTTCTTCTTTTGTAAAAAAAACATCTAGTTTGGCGTAGATTTGTATCGCATCACTTCACGTATTAGAAAAACGCGAAAAGTGGAGCACTCTCGCAGTTTATATAGTGCTCCACTTAGGGCTTATAGAGTATGATTGAAGGTATAATTACTTGCGACTTCTGCCGGTAGCTTTACTCTTGTGGTTCCTTGATACGATGCCTAATGCAACTACGCCTAATACAAAGAACGTAATTAGGCCTGTGATTAGGTAGTCTTCTTTGGATATGTTTAAGCTCTGGAAGAATGAACCAGTATCAGGCACAGGCACGAATTCACCTTCCCCGTCGTAGCCAAACTTAAAGGTGTATGGTATACCTACGATGTCGCCGTCAGCATTAGTAAATGTAATTGTAGCAGTGTAGTTACCAGCATTGATTAAATCTTTCGGGATCCGTACTTTGCCGTCTTGGTAACCATTCTCAATCGTGTCGATTAGTTTGCCACCAGCATCATAGATATAAACCGTACCAGTATTAGGATCCACTACGACCTTGTATACTGGATCGCCGTTCTCATCACGAATATCAATTTCAATCTTCGTTACGGAATCATCAGGTGGAGTGACTGAGATTACTAAATCTCCGTTAGGATCGTCCTCAATCGTAGCATTAGGTATGGCATAAGTGACCATAATAGTGCGTTCAATTGGTACGCCTACATAATTAAGGCCAGTCACGGTGATTGTATAAACTCCAGGGCCACCGTATGTATCCATATTGGCTGGAAATGTCTCCGTGGTACTAGTATCGTAGCTGGTTGATTTCTCAAAAATCGTAAACTCTCCACCTAGCGCGTTGCCATTAGCATCACGACGAATCCCAGTTGCCTTCAGTGAGACAATCCCACTATAGGCCACATCGAAACTATATTCAGGTGTCGTAATTTGGTCACCGTAAGTAGAACTTACGCTTATAGAGCCAGCCTCATAGACCCTAACTTCAATATTATCTGTTACTGAACTAGTAGTAACAGCTGATGCTCCTGGGACTGGCAGCGTCGCTGCGAAAGCTGTAGTGGCAATAACAGCCCCTAACCCCAAGAAGCCAAGTATTTGTTTTTTTGTACTTCTCATACTCTACTTTCTTTTTAGTTTTTATTTTGGTTTTGTAGAAGCCTACTCCACTAGGCTTACGCTTATCTAGACTAGGAACCTAGACTTACGCTCTCTACGTCTCCTGATTAACATTATAATCCACACAATTATGATTGTCAATAGTAAAATCATAACAACTATAATAATTGGTGGTAGTATGAGGATCTGCTGGCTGATTGTCTGTGGCTCTTCATTACCTGCGCCCACAGTCCACTCTACATTGAACAGCCCGAAGAATGGCGTATCGTCCCAGCTGTCCGTCACTTCGAGCTCAGCATCTGGAATGATCGAAACCTTAGCACGAGTCGAATTATTAGGAGTCTCGTAGTAAGTGTTACCAAAGATACCAGTAACTTTAAGTGTACCGTGAGCCATGAAGTCTACGTTACCAGTATTCTTAACCTTCGCAGAACCATTGATGATATTCTTCTCTTCCCCATCTATCATCTTTGTCTGGTGGAGCTGTAAATCAGAAATCTCACCCTCAATAATCGTCTCACCAGTAGAGCGACCGTAGATCACTAGTCCAGGGCTAGCCTCAGTCATAATACCACTAGAAGTTGGTGAGGTATTGGACAAAGTATGCGCAAAGAGTACAGCGTACTGACCACCTGCAGGAATACTCTCTGGCGTCACTACTCTATATTTTACTTCCATAGAGCTATTAGGCTGTGCAGTAAATTTCGTAGTCTCTACATAATTACCACTTTCATCAAGGAAAGAAATCCATCTTGTAATCTGGGTATAGGTATTCTCTTTATTGAAACCTAACTGATAAGTATTAGTCTGCTCGGAATAATTGTAAGAATATGGCGAGGCATATACCTCGAAATTAAGTTCGGAGTCAGCATTATTGGATACCTTGAAAGAATCTTCATAGGTTGAATTAGGTGCTAACTGCATGATCTTACTAACTGGACTGATCGTAATGCTGGTGGCGATGCTATTATCTCCCTCTTCAGCAGACACACCAAGATTGGTACAAAAAAGCGTACCAATAACTAATGAAAACGCAAACACTGCAAATTTTGATATGTAACTCTTCATCTACCTCCTTTGTTTACTTCATTATATCATAGTATTGTGAAAAATATTTAAAAATCTAATTTGCAAAGAGAAAAGTAATTTGATATAATATATATATGCGCCTGTGGTGGAATTGGTAGACACGCTACCTTGAGGTGGTAGTGGCCACATTCACGGCTGTGCTAGTTCGAGTCTAGTCAGGCGCACCAGAAATAAAAATAAGCCCGAAGGGCTTCTTTTTATTTCTGACGTACCCTGACTAGACGAGAACGTAGTTCGCACGCAGTAGGAGCCGAGTGAAGAAGAAAAGCTTGCTTCTCTTCTTTCGAGGCGACGCCCTGCGTTTTGTTCGCCGAAGGCGAACAATGTCTAGTCAGGCGCACCAAAATTTGTTGCTAAAATCGCCCAGTCTCAGCGTTTTTTCTTACTCGCTCTATATATTATTCTTGTTATTTGCTTTGTTTTTCTTGTAACCCAGCAAACGATCGAACGATCTTATAAGTGATTTTCTAGGTCTATCATATGCTCGTCCAAAGTTATCTAATACTTCATCACGACCTTTCTTGGTTACTTTTCTATAGGCCTCCAAATGTTGTCCAAATGGTGGTCTGATTGGAGCCTTTTTATCCATATTCTTATCTCCTTTTTCGCAAAAGACCATAAGAATACGGTAGCATTATTTTATCCAACGAGAGGATTTCGGTAACAATATTTTTTTTATCCAATACGAAAACTTGACTTTTTTCTCTGAAAAGGCGTATACTTATAATAAGTAATTAAAGGAACATAATGAAAAAGATTGCTGAACTTATCGTAGCGTTCGTTCTTTCGCTCACGAGTCTCTTCTTACCAATATCAACACCAACTTTTGCTCATCCTGGCGATAGTCATAATGCTACTGTCAGTTTCAATGATGCTAGTTTGCCATATGTTACAGACCCAGAACATGGCCTCATGAATACTTTCTTTGATGATGTTCAAATTCATGACGGAGCTTTCACTTATTTTGAGAACGATTCCCACGAGCATAAACTTAGTTTTGAATTAGCTTTTGAATATGGTTCGCTTATTGGCGGATGGACACTTACGAATGTAGAAGTTAACGGTACTGCCGTAGAGTTCGAACGAGACACTACCGTCGAGGGGGATCGTTATGATGCTACCGTTGGCGAGGCCGAGAGCTACGTCATCAGCCTTACTATGACCGGTACTGGCAGTGGTGGTGGTACTATTATTTGGGGCAACCCTGGTGTAAATAATCTTGATGACGAAGATGCCCTGCTCACACATGGTAGCGCCAAAGCCATCGCAGTTTACAATCCCGAGGGCGAACTTGTTCCAGAAGATGCTTGGAATATTCACCACGCCGATGGTGGTGTTGACAATGGCTACGGTCATATTGCAATCATGCCAGGGTCAAGAGTCGTATTCGAGTTCACTCCAGAATACGGTTATCAATTGACTAGTGTCAGCGCCAATGGCGTTTCCCTAGAGGCTCAGGAAGATACTAATAGATATACTTTTACAATGCCAGATACTAACATCCATTTTGCGGCTGTTTTTACCAAGACAGACGATATAGTATCAGCTACTAGCGAAAGAATTGATGGCGGCACTATTACTTTAGGCAGTGGCGAATTTGATGCTGGTACGGCTCAGCTCTCAGTTTCTGATGTCGAATTAACCTCCGATAAAATTACGAATTTCGAAGCAGCTGCCACGGGTTACAATATCGCACACTATTTAGACATTGACCTCTTCAATGTCTTCTATAAAGGCAAAAATGACAGTAATGACGTTTGGTCTAACCAGGTCCACCATCTAAGTACTGAAGCTACCATTACGCTTCAACTCGCCGAAAACGTTAATGCCTCTAATATTGTAATCGTCCACAATATTGACGATGGTGACGAATTTGAGATTATTCAAATTGATAGCTATGACCCAGAAACGAATACGGTTACTTTTAGAACAAAGAGCTTCTCTAATTTTGCAATTGCTACTAAAGTTGGCGCTCCAAATACTGGCTTAAGTCCACGTGGCATAGATTCAGCTTCTACTGCCCCATCCTTTTCAACGGTAGCTTTTGCCACTAGTATTTTTATCGCTGGTGCTTGGTTGGTAGTCACGAAGTCGAAGAACAATAATTAATTTGTCAACAAAAGTGTGTTCTTGCTAGGTTTAATAGTCCGTCTTGACGCTAATCTATAAAGATAAATATAAATCTACCGAAGATAATATGCACGGAGCACTCAAGGCTAATCTCGATAATCTTTAAAAAAGCACCACCTGCCCAAATGGAGCGACAACGCACTGGAAAAAGATGCGAACTTCTTAGTCTAGCCACCCATCCCCACCCCATCCAGCCACTCGTCGACCTTTCTGATTCCCTCTTCAGTGCGAGAGGCAGTACCGGTTAAATTGAACCCATCACCAATCACATTAGCGCTTGGTAGTTTAGACTTAATTGCTTCATAAGTCCCAGCGTTGCCAGATCCTTCATGGGTATTAAACGGAATTACAGTCTTACCAGAGAAATCATGTTCCTCCAGGAAAGTATAGCAGATCATCGGCAAATCTCCCCACCAAATCGGGTAGCCGAAGAAGACGACATCATAATCAGCAATGTTTATGTCTCCGACATATTTTGGCCGAGCCCCAGCATTTCGCTCTTCCGTCGCTATATCCACGGTTTCCATATAGCCGGTAGGATAAGCCACTGCTGGCACAATCCGAAACTCATCTGCGCCAGTTTTCGCTACAATCTCCTTCGCTAGTAGTTCAGTATTGCCAGTCGTAATCTCCCCCACATTGTAATTTTCTCCCGTATGGGAAAAATATACTACCAATTTTCTATTCGCCATAATTTCCTTTCTGTATCATTAATTCTTAAAACGCCACAATTCCAGACAACAAGCCGAACTTACGGTGTCTTATTCCGAGTACCCTTTACTACGGCCCACTCCGTAATATCAGAGAACCTATCAATTGGCGTCACTAGCACATCATCACTGCTAAAAGTCCGTACATTCTTATTATAAAGATAAGTCATATTAGACTGGTACAGGCCAATCGCTGGCACGTCGGTTGCCCAATATTGAAGAAAATTCTCATATTTCTTACTGCGCAAGGCCGAATCTAGGGTCTCCCTAGCGCCTACTAGTAAATCATCCACTTGCGAATTGCGATAATTGGATAGATTAAGCCCCGAAGCGTTAGCTTGCGAAGAATGATAATATGCTAATGGATCCGGATCAGCCCCTAACTCGATATCATAGATTAATAGATCATAGTTGCGTCGCGAAATCACATTTGCTACGAAATCTTGATTCTCAGCATACAGCATAACATCTACTTCGATATCCAAATTCCTAAGTTCCGTAGCGAGCGCCTCGGCCACAGCTGGTAGATATCCAGAATTCACCGTAGCAATATTAAGATGTAGTCCTTGGCTAGTAAGTGGCTTCAGTGCATTATAAGCCTTGGTAAAATCATACGTTACTGTCGCTGGATAATTCTCTAGTGTAATTTGTGATTTCAGTATTGGATGATCCAGGGGCGTAGTGCCAGGGGCCTGATTCCTCAGGTTATTTAAATCAATTCCACTGGCAATTGCGCGCCTCACATCTGCATTGGACAACTTCGAGCTACTGGTATTAAAGAAGATAAATGCCCCAGAATTAATATTTGCATTTTTCTTCTCGTAGTTACTCGAGATAATTTTATCTAGATCGAGCCCACTTAATTCTGCCGTGGCCGTCACTGAACCAGTGTTGATTGCGTTAATCACGTCATCCTTCGTGGCATAAGTATGTACCGCAAAACTACTCACCATTGGCCTGCCTAGATAATAATTTGGGCTAGCTGATAAATAATATACGCGCTCATCTTCGCCAGTACCAGTCTGCGAGGCGTTGAAACTAAACGCTCCCGAAGTTACTGGTGTATTGGAGAAATTTGCCTCCACCAATGTTTTCAGTGGTACATCATTCAATATATGCTTAGGCACCACTGGAATATTGAGCGCCGAGGCAAAATCAGCATAGGCAGCAGGTAATTCGAAAATAATACTTCCGTCACCCTGTTCTGAGACTTTTACATTCTCAAGGTTGGCGCCGTATATTGTGTTAACGGCAGGATTCTGGATCAGACCCACGGTAAACATTACATCTTCATTAGTGATAGGCTCACCATCAGACCATTTCAACCCATTTCGTAGGCGAATCGTCCAGGTCTTGCCATCTTCACTTGATGCTACCGACTCGGCCAACGCTGGCCC
Source organism: Candidatus Nanosyncoccus sp. (assembly GCA_045541635.1). Classification (GTDB taxonomy): domain Bacteria; phylum Patescibacteriota; class Saccharimonadia; order Saccharimonadales; family Saccharimonadaceae; genus Nanosyncoccus. The sequence continues at coordinate 1,954 of JAZQJM010000094.1, read as the reverse complement.
AGGATGCCCAGTGTAATCTACTGCTACCAGTGTCGAGAACATTAGCTTACTTAGGACTTTTTCACTACCTGTAGTGGCAAAAAGCGGGTTCATTGAATTGACTCTACCCACCGTCGCTTCGACGTAATTACCACCATCAATATAGGTGTCGGTCGCATACGATTCCCCAAACCAAAAAGCCTGCGTTACTGCCAGCATTACTAGTGCCGATACTAGCAATATCCATTCGAAAATCAGCAGTCTGATACTGCGAATATGTGATAGCCTCTGGACGAAATTTTCTTTAATATGTTCCCTACTGTCGATGCTTGCTTTTGCTGAAGCACGCGAAAATTTCTTAAGTATCTTTTGCCCACGCTTTTTAAGAGATGTCGCCATATTAATTCGCTGGTATTAATAGTAATCCTAAGATTGACGCCACGAACACTACGGCGAAGAAAATCGTCGTAATGAATAGTGACTTCTCTAGCCCACGCCTGGTGGTGTATAGCTCGCCAGAGCTACCAAATCCAGCTCCAAGCGAAGCCCCACGCTGCTGTAATAATATCAAAATAATTGTCAAAATTGCCGAAATCAGTGTAGTAGTCTGTAAGAAAATTCCAATCTGCATATTAATAACTCCTAGTTACTACTTTAGCACAGATTGTTCTATTAGTCAAAGCGCTTTTATCCCGGGGGCGCTGTCGCATATTTTATAGAATGCCTAGTAAATTATGTGACAAGACTTATTACTGGTACACCTCATCGGCTATCGCCCCATCCGATACCCCTAACTATTTCAACATTGATTTTCTTTTCAGTAAGGAGTGATATGTGATGGCGAATCTATGTGATTCCTCATCAATCCTTGCAATTAGTCTGGATACGTGAGCACCTTTTGGTAGTCTCACCATTTCGAACTCGTATTGCGACAAATCTTCCCCATTCCCATGGGGGATTATTAGTTTCACTTCGGCAGATTTGGAATGATCGCCAGATTTATCTCTCCCAATCACTGGAATCCCATGTGGTGCCAGCAGGGGCAGTACTGCCTTTACTTGCGTCTCGCCACCATCTAGCACAATCAATTCTGGATAGTCCCATTCGTGATGCTTGAGCCTTCTAGTGATTACTTCGATCATGCTTTTAAGGTCATCATTTGTGGACGTGCGAATCTTAAATTTGCGATACTCGCTCCTCGCGCTCGCCCCATTGATGAATACCACCATACTAGCTACTGTATTGGTGCCAGATTGATGCGAAATATCATATCCCTCAATGCGACGAGGAGGGGCCGAGAGCCCTAGCATATATTGCAGCTGTTTTAACGCTTGATCACTCGAAATATCCAAGAATTCTTTATCAGAAAACACAATTTTCTTTCGCAGTTCTTTCAGCCCAGCCAGCTGGTCCCTAGCCTCAGCTGCCAGCTCATAATTCCCGGCAGCAGCTTCTGCCTGCATAGTCTTCTCGAGCTCTTTTAGTAGCTTATCTCTACCACCCTCGAGATATTTAATTAGTTTCTTCAAATTTCTTTTGTAGTCGGCTGGCGTTGTCTTGCCGATTTCGATTCCTGGCGTCAGCCCTAGGTCCGTATCGAGAGTCTTCTTGCCAGTATATGGCTTATTATAATATGGAAAAATCTTCCTGAGCATTCTCACAGACTTCTCCACGGCAGATTTTCCATAAAATGGCCCGATGTAGGTCGCCTTATCATCCACCGGATTTCTCGTAAAACTCACATACGGCACTTCGCTTTTCATATCTATACGTACATATGATACGGTCTTATCATCTCTTAGCAAAATATTCCATTTCGGCATATAGCGCTTGATCATTTCTGATTCCAGAAAGAGCGCATCCATCTCGGTGTCCACTACTATCCAGTCTGTGTCGTTTATTTCGCGTACCAGCGCCGCCGTCTTCACATCTTTCTCGGAATTCTGTAAATATTGCCTCACCCGATTCCTCAGGA
>JAZQJM010000093.1:0-8439 GCA_045541635.1 Candidatus Nanosyncoccus sp. | reverse complement strand
CCTTGGTTATGATTGGTATGCTTGTAATCACGCGATTGGCTTCTTTGGTCCTACGAATCATATAGAAAATCTTTGGAGTGTAATCAAGAGATCTCTTAGATACATTTACCGAGATTTAAGTTTTAGTCTAGAAGATCTGAGCCTCATATTACGAGAATACGAAACTCGTTACAATGAGCCAGAAGTGTTTTATAATGTAGATAACTATTTAAAAATGAGGGCTTGTTCCAAATTCGGTTACTAAACCCAACGAAAAAAGCCCAGCCTTAGCTGAGCTTTTTGTAGTATTTCCAGAAAGGTAAGTTAGAAGACGACTCGAAACCTAGTTTGACTCATACGCGCGCCAATCACCTTCGGGCAAATATTCCGAGATGTCAGCACCGTCTTTGCGTTTCTGTTCGAAATCACGCCACACTTCGTCGGACATCTTATGCATAAAATAGTCGTCATAGTATCCATACCACTTCATGAAAACATCTCGATTCGGTGTAATGTGCTTGCCCACTTCAGGTTCGTTGACTTTGATATTATTGCGCTTCGAAATCGTATAAAGCAGATACTCGATCGGATATTGCAATCTCTCAAGTTCTTCTGCTACTGATTTGTACTCTTCTTCCGAAACATAACCTCTGGAATAGTCTCTGCTGGTATTGTGGTTCATGCGCCATGCGAGGAGTGTAACAGAGTAATATTCTAAAAACAACTCCCAATCTGCCATGGCGGCAATTTTCCGGGGATCATATCTTCCAGTATCAAGACCATAGATTTTCTCTTCCATGATCTCTGTCGGAAACTCGGGAATATTGAGCTTGAAATTGCCCATCTCGCTAGCAAAGAATTCTTTGATGATATCAACAGCCACAAAGGCACATTTCAAATCATCCCTAGAATCAGCTCCAGACACGCAGACGTAAATTCCACAAAAGTCTGACGGCGTATTACCTCTAGTCACTTCAACGCATAGAGCGCCGAGATGAGGGCCGTAGCCGTTGTCTTCTGTGAGATACGGATCATTGAGATCAATCCCGGAAATCAGACCAACTCCAAGATCCTGAGTATGGGAGCAATGAGCGATTTTCAATGCGGAGTATGCATAGCAATCAACCTTTTGCTCAACTCCATCCCAAACGCCAGTCATAACACGACTTCCTCCTGCCGTGATTGCAAAAGTGTACTCGTAGTCGACGATGTCATCCTTGCCAATCTTAATAGTGTCGGTCGGATCAATGTACTTGCCATATTCGCGGGCGAAATCGCTCAGGCCACCGAACCAATCGTCGGCTTCTTTGCAGCACGGATAAGCCAAGATACGGATTGCTCCATTACCTTCATCTCTGAATTTCGGGATCTCTTGAGCTTTTTCGCGCACACCATCCCTAATTCTTCTTACAAGTTCCAGATACGTTTTCTTCATAGCGCATACCTACCTTTCTAAAATGTGAATGTTCTATCTACTTTGTGGTGATTAAGCATTTGCTACCTATAAAACCACAAAAAGCTCAACTATTATTTTATCATAAAATTGGAAAAATGGCAAGGCGATCGTTATGGTCCACCACTCATTATAAACAGATTTGGAGCAAGCCCTCATTTTAAAATAGTTGTCTACACCAAAAATAGTTGTCTACACCATAACCTCCACCTATAGACCTTATCACTGCCGAAGAGGCGACCTATTCGATAATTGCCTTAATCCTACGTACGCCAGCTGAGGAAGATTCCTCTTTTACAATCTTAAACTTACCGATTACTCCAGTATGCTCTACGTGTGGCCCACCACAGACTTCACGCGATACTGGTGTATCGAAATCACCGATTGTGTATACTTTGAGCTTCTCGGGGTATTTATCCCAAAATTCCCCGTGCGCATGTAGTGTGTCGCGTGCGTAATCCTTATCATACTCATCGTATACCACTGGAAGATCTGCCTCAATCCATGCATTTACCTGTGATTCGACCACTGAGATTTCTTCCGGTGTTAACTTGTGGTCGCAATTAAAATCAAACCTAGTACGCTCTGCTGTAGTATTAGAACCCTTCTGCACGATATCAGGACTAATGGTTTTCTGCAAAGCAGCCAGTAGTAGGTGTGTCGCAGTGTGATATTTTACAGTCTGTGCGCCGTGGTCCTCGAGTCCTCCCTTGAACATTCCCTTGGATGCCGTCTGTGAGCGCTCGCGCTGCTCTTTGAGTGCAGCGTCGAACTCAGCCTTATAATCGGGCGTTAGGTTGATTCCTTCACGGTAACACTCTTCTACGGATAGCTCAAATGGAAAACCATACGTATCTTGAAGCTTGAATAGATCTGCTCCAGTTAGCTCGGTTGCTGTATTACTATCGCCTACCTTGTTAGTCGCGACGTCATCATTCTTTCCAGCCCCTGACTTGTCCACTCTGGCCATCTTGCGAAGTTCTCGTAGCCCCTTATTCAGAGTAGAGCGAAAAGCTCTCTCTTCTTTTAGTAGTACATTAAGTGCTGATTCGCGATGAGTTAGTATGGAATCAGGCAAATCGCTATAGTTGTCAGCCACAATTGGTACTATCTCGGCTAGGAAATCCGAAGCAATGCCAAGGTCTAGCGCTCGGAGAATTGCTCGGCGCACCAAACGCCTCATGGCGTAGCCCTGAGTCTTATTGGAAGGAGTGAGCCCCTGTGCAGCCAGTAGATATGCTCCTCTGATATGATCAGCAATTACGCGCATTTCGTCAGTGTTGGATTCGTAACTTTTACCAGAAATCTCCTCTAGCTTCTCAATAATCGGGCGCATTAGAGATATCTTAAATACATCAAACGATCCAATCGCAGCAGCAGCGATGCGCTCTAGCCCCCCACCGAAATCGACGTTTTTCTTCTCTAGCTCCACGAAAGAGCCATCCTCGGCGCGACGATATTGCATGAATACCTGATTGCCAATCTCCATGAATCTCGCCCCGTCACTAGCTGGATGAGCTAGACCGTACTTCTCTTCGTCTTGCTTATCTTCACCAAAGTCGTAAAAAACTTCAGAATCCGGCCCACACGGATCACCAAGTGGTGTCGAATCGCAGCCACCCCCACGGCTCCACCAGTTCTCGTGGTCATCATAGAAGAAAATCCTCTCACCTTCACGAATGCCACGCTTGTCGCCTTCCTCAGCAGAGCCAATTTCGGCGATTTTCGCCTCAATTCCTGCTTCACGGAAAACTTTCTGCCAGATCTCAGCCGACTCGGTATCTTTCGGGATGCCATATTTCTCATTACCAATGAAACAGGTTACATAAATTTTATGTGGATCTAGCCCTACCACGCTAGTTAAGAATTCAAAAAATCCCCTGATCTGCTCTTCCTTGAAATAATCACCAAGTGACCAGTTACCCAGCATCTCGAATACGGTAGTGTGCCTCGGGTCGCCTACGTCCTCGATATCTTGAAGGCGCATTGATGGCTGCGCATCAGTTAATCTAGTTCCCTCTGGATGCTCTTTGCCAAGAAGATATGGCAAAAGTGGCTGCATGCCCGAACCCGTGAATAGGGTAGTCGGGTCGCCCTCGAGTACTAATGGTGCTGGCTGGATGACCTTATGTCCACGTTTTACTTGAAAATCCAAAAATTTCTGCCTAATTTCATTCGCATTCATAGGGATAATTATAACATATTTTTAAGGTTTCTGTGGTATAATGTAGCCATGAGCACGATATTAGGCTTAGACATCGGTACGGAATACGTCAAGGCGGTCCTAGCTCGCCCTAATAAGAAGGGCGATTTGGAGATTCTGGGCTTCTCTAAGGCCAAGCAGAGAGAAGGTAGTATGTATGCTGGCGCCATCGCCGACATTTCTTCCGTAGTGGCCACTTGTGAGCAAGCCCTGATGGAAGTCGAAGATATTGCTGGCGAGCGTGCAGAGCTTACAGTTGTAGGCATCGCAGGTGAGCTCATTAAGGGTAACACCACCACCGTTCACTATACGCGTAAGAATTCTAATAAGCCCATCTCTGAATCCGAGATGGACGAAATAATCAAGAAAGTCCAGCAGAAGTCTGGTGACGTAGCGAGGAAAACCGTCGCCATCGAGACCAACAATGATAATGTTGAAGTGCGCTTGATTAATTCTGCTATCGTTTCGCTTACTATCGATGGATATAAGATTAGTAATCCTATCGGTTTTAAGGGCTCCGATGTAACAATTCAGTTTTATACGGCTTTTGCGCCGATGATTCATGTCGCTGCCATTGAGAAGGTTTGTGCCGAGCTTAATCTCGATCTACTTACTGTGGCCGTGGAGCCATTTGCTGTCTGTCGGGCCTGTCTTGGCGATGACCTCGATTCTAACTTTTCTGGCGTAGTAATAGATATTGGTGGTGGTACTACAGATATTGCCGTCGTAGAAGATGGTGGGGTTGAAGGCACGAAAATGTTCTCCATTGGTGGGCGCAGTTTCACCCATCAAGTCGCCGAGACAGTCGGCGTTGATTTTGACACGGCCGAGCAATATAAGCTAGATTACGACTCTGGTGAACTCGATGATGCCGTGAAAGCGAAAGTCGAGACTGGTCTTTCTCGTAATCTCGCCGTCTGGTTGACCGGTATAGAAGTCGCTCTAGAAGAATTTGACAACATCGGCAGCCTCCCACGCAATGTTTTACTCTGTGGTGGTGGTGCCAGCCTGTCGGTTTTACAAGAAAACTTAGCCACCTCGGATTGGTATACTACTCTACCTTTCTCGCGCCGTCCAGTCATTCATCTAATCGATATTGCCGAATTACCAAATCTCACCCTCACCGAGAAAGCTAAAGCTGAGTCCCTTACTCTCGACCATTCTTTCGCGACAGCGCTTGGGCTCTTAAGAGTTGGTGTAGATACTCTGGCTGGCGCCCCAGAGGAGAACAAACTGCGCGCTAAAATTTCGAAACTTTTGCAGAACTAATATTCACTAACGCATATCGTTTAGCGAGCGCAGCATGGGCTACTCGCTAATAATTCCCCCACCGATACAGACTTCGCCGTCATAGATTACGGCCGATTGTCCAGCAGCCGGACGCTTTACTTCGCTACTGAATTTTAGTGTCTCGCCGTCAAATTCTACTGGTATCAGTGCTGCGCGATGCCTTAGTCGCACGGACAAATCTCGCTCAGCGAGCGATTTCCTATCGCGCCCAGCTCGTAAGACCACATCTTTGAGCTTCAATTCGTTAGCCCAGATATGCTGGTCATTAAGATTCTTGGACACATATACAATATTATTCCCAATATCTTTTTTCACTACATAATAAGGCATCCCGTCGTTCACTTGCCCAGCCACACCAGACAGATATAGTCCATGTCTCTGACCTATCGTATAGAAAATCGCCCCTTCGTGATATCCTAGTACCTGTCCACTTTCAATTTCGCGAATTTCCCCAGGCTGCGTCTCAATATACTCTTTCAGAAAATCCTTCATCCCGACTTCCCCCACGAAGCATACCCCCATCGATTCCTTCTTGTAGGCATTATGTAGGCCGTGCTTCTCGGCGAGCTTCTTCACGTCAGGTTTATATTTATCCCCAATCGGGAAAATCGTATGAGCTAGCGCCTCGTCAGATATTCTGTAGAGAAAATAAGTCTGGTCCTTATTCTCGTCCACGGCTCTGAGTAACTCTGCTTCGCCATCCGTGGGCTTATTTATTCTGGCATAGTGTCCCGTCGCAATATAATCTGCCCCACGTTCCATTGCAATATCATAGAAGAGCTTGAACTTAATCTCCTGATTACACATAATGTCAGGATTTGGTGTGTTGCCTTTCTTGAATTCTTCCAGCATATAATCTACCACCTTATCATGGTATTCTTGCTCAAAATCCCACACTTCAAACGGTATGCCGAGCTTCACAGCTACACGCTTCGCGTCAGCTAGGTCTTCAGCCCACGGACATTTCATCCCAGGAAGATCCTTGGACCAGTTTTTCATGTAAATACCAGTCACATCGAGCCCTTGCTCTTTCAGGAGTAGCGCCGACACGCTAGAATCTACTCCACCACTCATCCCGACAAAAATCTTCTTATTCTCTAGCATAGTCCTATCCTTTTGCGCTCATAGCCTACTACTTCATTAATTATCTGGGCAGCCTCAAGTATTTGCTCTTCGGTATTGGTCTCGCCCATCGTGATTCTGAGTGATCCGTCTATCTCCACGTCGCTAAGCCCTATCGCAGCTAGTACGTGAGATTTGTTCCCTTTATTAGCAGCGCAGGCAGCTCCCGTGGATACGTACACCTCGCGCTCTTCCAAGAGGTAGATTAACCTCTCTGCATCTATGCCATTATAGCATATTACGACAAAATTGTCAAGTGAGTGTTTATGGTTAATCAGCTCGTAATCTTTTAGATTTTTCAGTAAAATCTGACGCCACTTGGCGTATTTTTTGCGATTGCCATTAATGTGTTGCTTAGCCTCTTGTATTGCCGTAGCGAAGCCAATCGTGCCAGGCACATTTTCAGTACCTGCACGCAGGCCATTTTCCTGCCCACCACCATAAGCGAGGGGAGTCAGCTTGACATCATGTCCCACATATAGCGCGCCTACACCTTTTGGTCCATAGACTTTTGCAGCATTAATTGTCAGTAGGTCTACGCCTAGTCTAGCGACACTGATGTCGAGCAGGCTGGCTGCCTGTGAGGCGTCGGAATGTAGATATAGTGGAGTCTTGTTGCCATGCCGTAGCCTCTCGAGTCGGACTTCCCTGATAATACTCGCGACCTCAGCTAGTGGCTGGATCGTACCGATTTCGTTATTTACTAGTGCGATGGAGATGAGGACAGTGTTATTGTGAATCTTAGCTCGTAGATCATTTAGGTCTATTCGGCCATTCCTGTCCACTTCAATTTCTGTACTTTTATAGTTACGCGCCACATTGCGCACGGAATCGTGTTCGATTTTAAGATATAAGACTTCTCCATCTGGATAATCTTTCATAACATTGAAAGCTAGATTATTCGCCTCAGTGGCGCCAGCTGTTATGATAATATCATTTGATTTAGCACCAATCGTATGAGCGATTGTTGCCTTTGCTAATTCATAATCATGAGCAACTTTCTTAGCTGGCAGATATGCAGCCGAAGGATTAAAAAAATCCTCCGTATAATACGGCGTCATTGCGTCTAATACTTCCCGTGACACGGGCGTCGCTGCTGCATGGTCCAAATAAATCATAAACCTATTATAACATAATTTAGCATTTTACGCCAAGAGGCGCGTAGCTGGCTATCGGTCATGTCTATTCTCTGGCGTGTGCGATTGTTGACTGCGCTTATTTTCTAAGTAAAGCATGAAAAAGGCACAGCCTGAGCTGTACCTTTTAAAAATTGGGTAGGTTTAAATTTTCCAAGCAGTACCTTCGGCCGTCCAGCCAATCGACGAGAGATAATCTCGCTCTTCAGCTGAAGTTGTGTAATGGTGCTGCCCATTGTTAGGATTATACAAGCGATAGTAACTAGTGGCACCAGAGCTAGTGGCAGGTTCGTAAGCGTAAAACGCTACGCCCTCGTAATTCCAGCCGGCATTTTCAAGTGCTACACCCTCGTTTCTGGACATCGTGTAATGATGTAAGCCAGAATTTGGGTTGTATAGCCGGTATACCGGCAGTGCTCCAGTGTCATAGACTCCAGGCGCGCCAGTCATTCTGCTCTCATAGTTCCAGCCCAGTCCTACCAGTGAATCCTTCTCACTCACATTCTTCGTATAGAAATGCTCACCAGATGTCGGATTATACACCCGGTAGATGCTTCCGGCTGCGAACACAAGCGACGACGTTCGCTTCCTGCCGAGGAACGGATCCTCGGAAGTGGCAGTATTATCATTCCAAATGTAAATCTTTGCATTGGAATTATCATAGAACGTCGCTGCGCCCATCTTCCTTACGATGGTTTCAGCTGCCATTCCTGCCCCCATGTCGGGGAGTTCTGCCTGGTCGTCCACTCTCGGTTCCTGTCCAGAATTACTAGCCTGTTCGCTACCTTTATCCTGTCCTGGGTTGCTGTTACTCGGCTTGACGGATTGTCCAGTAGAATCATCTACCTTATCTTGTGTCGCGGAAGAATCAGGGCTGGCAGGTTGGTTAGAATTATCTACCTTGCCTGGTGCCGGATTGAATTCTTCCGATACTTCGTCACTGTTCGGCAGCGCGTCAATCCCGGCAGCTTGTACCGGTATAGATGTCATAAGCAGCATCGCGACGCAGATGTACATTACGGTTACTTTTACGACTTTCTTAATCTTCATGTGGTATTTCCCCCTCTCTATTTGCATACCTACCCAATTATAAATGTACTTGCTGTAGCCTGTTGGCTATCAGCCAGTCTACCTATAATTATAGCATAAACATCATAAAAAGTCAATATCTACGCCACATTTTATCATTACAAATCAAGCGAGAATTATTATTGCCTACTATTGTACTTGTGCTATAATTATTATTAATATGAAGG
>JAZQJM010000092.1:0-2172 GCA_045541635.1 Candidatus Nanosyncoccus sp. | reverse complement strand
GTCTTGTCTTCCTAAGACCGCTTGGCCCTCCGACTTGTAGAGCTAATTGTCTGGTCGGCCATTGTTCCCTCTACGTCGGAGCCGTTTGGCATATAGGTAACTGTATTTGCGGGAGTATAGGTGCCAGCGATACAACGGACTGAGATTCCGACGTACTTACTGGTGCTACTATAGCCAGAGGTGACGCCGGTGCTGACTAAGTACAGGTCATAAGCGTAATAGCTACTGCTGGCCGAAGAGGACCAATAGCTCCCGCTGCGGCCACGATAGCTCGCTGAGCCGCCGATCCAGTAGCCAGAGTAAATAAAGTTATTGGGGAAAGTACGCCATTTATTGGAGACTACACTAGTGCTTTGGTTTGAACCTGCATCGCCCATTTGTTTATCCAAGAAGGAGAAGCCACCTTTAGTACCGCCAATATTACTTCCGGAAGTTCCAGTGTTTCCGTATGGAAGTTTCCAACCAGCTGGACATAAGTCTCCGTCAGTGGGCTGATTTGTGCCTCTAGATAAAGTGCCATATCCAGCGGTAGCAGAATACCAGTTGTAGTAGTTGCCATAGGAATAGACGTAGTTATCAAAGTCGCTGTGAGCGTTAGCAGAAGTGATGCTTTGGGTCATTGATGGAGTTACGGCAGAAGAGGTATCGTTGTTCCAGGTAGAGTTGGTAGTATTAAGACGCGATTGGTCAATACAATCAGCCGTGTAAGTTCTACACCAGCCATACGGAGCGGAATCAGCATTGTAGGCTACACTAGATGATGGGGAAAGCGAGTTAGACTTAGTAGCGAGTGAAGAGTCTGCATTGTAGATATTGGTGATAGGAAGAGTATTATTAGTAGTACTTATATTAGTGTTTGATGTAGTAAGAGTAGTAACGACAATGCTACCGTTTTCTTCATGAATATTAGCTAGTCTCAAGTTTTCTACCATCCAACAGTTTTCGTCTGCTAGTTTTGCAATGGTGTAAACATTACCGTCACGCTCATCGGTGAGAGCGGTGACGCTGTTCTTAGATACTGTGAGTTTGCCGGTAGTGGTGTCGTAAGTGGTAGCCGTCATATCGGAGCAACCAGTCCAGTTCTGGAGATAGACGGGATTGCCGCCATCAGTCTCAGCTGGAGCCCAGATGGCGTAGAGGGTAGTAATTGGAGTGCCGTTAGAGGCTGGAGCAGTGATTATTTCATTTGGTCCCCAAATCTTAGCGTCATTTGTGGTGTCGTTGTCTGTTAGTTTGCTCCAAGCATTACTGTCCGTACTCCATCCTACGAAGCCGTAGCCTGTACGCTTAAAGTTGGAAGCGAGGAGATCAAAAGTATCGCCTTCGGCTACGTTGGTATGGTTTACTGTCTTAATGCCAGTAGACGGGTCGGTAGAGCCCATGCCAGTACTACTGTTATCTGCGCCATTACCGTCATATTGGACGGTATAGATTGGGACCCAATGAGCATAGAGTGTAATACCTGAGCCTACACCAGAGCCTGCTGGGACGGTATAAGTGCTAGCTACTGGATAAGCCGTGCCAGTACCATCAGCACTAGTCGTCCATTCTTTAATCTTCCAGCCGGTCATGGTGAACTTACTATTAGCTCCTAGAGTACCAGTTTCGGTGCCAGTACTTGGATTATTAGTTAGGTTTATCATTTGCTCACTAGTCGTAGCAGACTTAGCATCGGTACAGTTAGTATCGGAACTAGCCCAGGATTTACAGTTATCTACGTAGGTAATCTTATATTGTGGGAGCCACTGAGCGTAAAGAGTAATGGTAGAGCCAGGCTTAGGATTTAGAAGCGCGATAGAATCTCCTGCTGCTATGGCGATACCAGACCCGTCTGCTGCTGTATTCCAGCCATTAAAGGTCCAACTGGTCCTAGTAAATCCTGTGCCTGACTGGGTAGTTGTATCGTTAATACTGACGTTTTCTTGTGAGGCTACCGTGCCGGTGACTGGATATTCGGTAGTGCCATTACCATTATAATTAATAGTAGCTTTGCCATTATTTGCTACGCATCTTGCATTCTTCCTATAGTATTTATTGCCGCCATACGTAGTGCTAGTAGACGCACTTACATCCATGGTCGTACTGTTAACTCTAGCGCCATAAGCTGCAGTGGTACTGCTAGATGTATTAGTCCAGAAATGACTATAGCCGGTCTGATAGGAGGAAGAGCCA
>JAZQJM010000091.1:0-15816 GCA_045541635.1 Candidatus Nanosyncoccus sp. | reverse complement strand
GAGCCTTGATCATCTCATCTTTTACGTCTGGTACAAGATTAATCTCACGAGCCATTAGTCATTACTCCTTTCCGACAATCCAATCGCCACGGCAAATTCACTAGCCACCGGCGCCAAAGCCTTTTGCTGTTCTGGCGTAGTCCTGACGAGCTGCCACGGATTACCTTTCATCGTTGGCACACCAGTCTTCGCCTCAATATATTCCACGAAAAGTGGGATAATACTAGCATATCCTGAAAGTACTATACCACCCACCTTACCATTCAAGTATTTCGTCTGAAAGAACCTCACCGACTTCGCGAGTTCCGATGCATAAGCATCTAGCGATGCACTCAAGATATTAAACACCTGCCCTTCTACCTTATCATCAGCTAGCCCAAATTTCAAAATAAATTGCCTTGATTGATCCTCGCGCACGCCAAGCCCATTCACTACAGCTTGCACCAGCATACCAAATCCACCAGGTATCGACCTTACTAATCTAGTCTGCTCTTTATACACTACTACGATATCCGTAGATTTTTCACCAAAATCCACAATCATCGTAGCATCCATGGCGCCAGGCAGCGCAAGAGCTCTCGCCATCGCCAGTGGCTCTGGCTCCATCGCGATAATATTAAGACCAGTTTTCTCGATTATATCCATCGTAGACTCGGCATATTCCTTCGCCACCGAGCTCACAATAACTTCGGTCTTCGCTGGATCATTTGGACTCGGACCGATCACTACATAATCAGCCTTCGCTTCACTCATCGGCATCGGTACATATTTGTCAATTTCATACTTAAACGCTTTTACTAGCTCTTTCTCTGGCAAAGTCTCCGTCTCTACAATACTCGTAAAAGTCTTTGACGCAGGTAATCCAATCGCCACATTCTTCGTCTTAATTCCAGCCTGATTTACGGCGCCCATAATCGCCTCACCCAGACGCTTGCGCCCCAATTCAGAATCATCAGCCGTTAATTTCGGCTCAATTGGCACATAAGCGTATTTAGACAATGTCCAGCCATTCTTAGCATTCCCAAAAAGCTGCACAATTCTCATTGAGTTCGTCCCAATATCTAGTGAGAAGAAATCGCCCACGCCGTGTAACAAATTCATAAACCCATTATATATGGTTATGGTTAAAAAATCAAGAACACTAGCTCAGCTTTTTATTTTCCTTAGCCAATAAAATCTCTCCACATTACCATGTCGCCCAGCCAACATATTGTCGCGCTTCTTAATTACAATAAATCCATTATTCTTAAGCCACCATTCGAAATCTTTAATAATATCTCGTCTTATCTTCTCATTCTTTACGACTCCCTTCACTAGTTGCCGTTCGTCTGCTTCAAATTGCGGTTTTAGCATCACCAGAAAATCTGTATCGTTACGTGATAATTTATCTTTAGCATACGCTAACACTTTTCTTAGACTCACAAAAGACACATCAGCCATCACCGCGTCAGGCCGAGCCGTAAAATCAAAAATATCCGTCTTCTCATGCAGCTCCACCCTCGGATCTTGCCTTAAGAACCCTAACATCTGATTCGTACCTTTCTCTACAGCAATCACCTTCTTGACACCTTTCTCCAAGGCATATTCAGTAAAACCACCAGTAGAAGACCCGATATCAAGCACCGTCTTCCCCCGAAAGTCAAAATTAAAGGCGCGACTTGCGCCTTCAATTTTGAGATATCCCCTACTTCTTGCGTTCGCGATATTCATAAGTCTCCGTATCTACCGACACGGTGTCACCTTCTTTGATAAACGCTGGAACTTTAATTACGACGCCAGTCTCGAGAGTAGCATCCTTCATGACTGAGCTCGTTGTATCACCCTTTACTACACTTTCCGTATAAGTTACGTTGAGCCAGATATTCTTAGGCAATTGAAGATTGATTGGTGTTCCATTATAGAACTGAATCTCCATCTCATCACCATCTTTCATAAAATCTTTCGAGTCACCTACCATATCAGCTGGAAGCTCATATTGTTCAAAACTCTCAGGATCCATAAAATAGAATTTCTCATCATCCTTATATAGATACTGTACTTTACGAGTGGTTACTTCTGCTGGCTCGATTTTCTCCTGACCTTTGAAAGTCTTCGGTAGCAAAGCACCAGTTATAAGGTTCTTCACCTTAACGTTCACAATCGAACCACCACGTCCCATCACTTTTTGTGAGTATTCCACCACTTTATACGGCTGACCGTCCAGAGTGATGAGGGTATTTTTCTTTAAATCTGTTGGACCGTACATAATACTCCTTATTAATTATTACCTACGAATGGTAGAAGTGCCAAATGACGTGCACGCTTAATAGCGACAGCGAGCTGACGCTGCTGCTTAGCAGACAAACCAGTCTTATTAGCAGGTTCAATCCTACCATACGCGTCAATATAGCGCTGCAAAGTCTTCACATCGCGATAATCGAAGTATAGATTTGGATCATTCTTAAATCTCTTCATTTCTTTCCTTCCTTCATTATTCTTAATATTCCAGGATTAGAATGGAACATCACTAAGGTCGATTTCTTCTGGTATATCATCTGGGATATCAGCTGGCGCTTCAGCAGCGCTTGGTGCAGACATTCCACCATTACCACCACCATTGCCATTGCCACCACCGAGGAAGTTAAAATCTTCCACGACGACTTCCACGCGTGAGCGCTTACCACCACCGTTTTTATCTTCCCAGCTTCTCTGGCTTAGACGACCAGATACTAACACTGCAGTACCCTTCTTAGCGTATTGCGACACCACTTCGCCAAGCCTACCCCAAGCAGTACAATCGATAAACGAAACTTCTTCCTTATTCTCGCCGTCAGTACCACGATAAGTACGATTAACGGCTACCGAGAAGCTACATACACTATTGCCAGTAGTTGTACTACGAAGTTCTGGGTCACGTGTTAAATTACCAGTTAAAATTGCCTTTGAAAATCCTCGCATCCTATGCCTCCTTATCAGCAGTTACAGTTGTCTCCTCTTCGTTGTCGGCCTTTGCCTTACGAAGACTATCCATTTTTGCTTTACGCTCATCTACACGTACTAGTAGGAAGCGTAATACCTCATCTGTAATATTAAGCACAGATGAAACCTTGGATGGAGCAGCTGCAGGAAGCGTCACATCGATATTATAATAAACAGCAAAAGACTGTCCATTAATATCATATGCAAGGCGTTTCTTACCTTCATTCTCCTCTTTAGTGATTTTACCACCGTTGGCTTCGAGAAGCTTCTTTACCTTGTCGAGCGCAGGGTCGAGATTCATCTCGAGATCAGGATGAAATAGAACTGTTAGTTCGTAATCTTTCATATGACTCCTTTGGTTAAAGCAAACACCGTTTCGTCTCTTAGTATCATACTAGAGATGAGTGACTCGTTTGCTGAGCTAATATTATCTCTTAATTATAGCACACTTTCTCTTAAAAATCAAGATGCGCCAGGGGAAGGAGCATAGTCACAGCCACCACCCCAGATGATTATTATATTTCCACCAAGTCATATTCTCGACTACCCAGCCCCAGCGACTCAGCATATGGCAGGATTTCGCGCCCTAATCTACTATCAATTCTCTCTTTTAGCTTCTCAGCCCCAGCGTCCTCACTATTCCAAATCATATCAATAAACGCCTGGTCATTCGCCACTGGATCAAGCGATGCCACAATACCGAGATCTCCCATCACTGGATTACCTTGATGTGCGTCACAATCACAATCTACCGATAGCGCATTCATTACTGTAATATATACAATCGGCTTATTCTGTTCCTTAAGGTAATCAGCCACTGCTGTCGCAGCCTCAGCCATCGACTCAATGAATTCAATCTGCTCATATTTTACATCCCAAGCCGTATCAGGATTCTCATCTTTGCCACAAGAATGAATATAAGCCTTGCCGTTCCTCGAAGCAATCCCAATTGACTGATTCTTCAGGTTCGCACCAAATCCACCCATCGCATGTCCCTTGCCATGCGCCAGATTCACTATGCTATCATAGTTAGCAAAATTCTTCCCCACAATATCATATTCCAGATGCTTACCATCATGCACTGGAATCTTAAATTCACCATCAGCATCCATAATATCTACTTCAGCGAAACTTGTAAACCCATGTTTCTCGGCCACCTCCATATGATCCTCGGCCGTATTCCTCGCGCCAGGATATGCTGTATTGCATTCAATAATCGTACCATTTATTTTCTTCACAAAAGGCCCAATTAGATCAGCCTTGAGATATCCCTTAGCACCATCCTCACCAGTAGAGACTTTCACTCCTACCTTACCAGGTAGTTCCACTTGAAGCGCCTCATATATCTTTATTAGGCTTTCGGGTGTAATTTCTTTAGTGTAAAAAACTTTCGATTTTGCCATTTTTACTCCTCTATCTACCGTCATTATAGCATAGCAAAATCACAAATATGCTAATGTTTCACAATTTTCTTAGTAACGTCAAATTTCTCCATATATTTACCAAGCATTAATCTCGTCTGTGCGTAAAAAGCTGCAAGCGACTGATAGAAAATCGATGTAATCGGTATCAAAATCCATTGAAGAAGCATCAAGACATTACGACCTTTTCGGTATTTAGCTGGCCTCTCAGGTAACATCCTGAATGACACGAGCACTGTAATTACTAGCCCAATCATCGCAAAAGTCTCCACTATACTCACAATATTAGGTAGGTTATACCCTACCATCGCTCTAGACGAGAAATTCATTAGCATCGGCACCCACCCACCGAAAGTCACTAGTGGCGCCACAATCGCAAGCGTAATATGTCCATCAAGTAGCCTCCAAAATTTCGGAAAAAGCTGCCAAAACGGCATATAACGTTTTTCCTTAGGGACGAACAGCCTACTCCCTACATAGGCCACATCCGAAGCTCCATAATACCATCTTCTTACTTGCACGAATTGAGCCTTTATTGTCTTCCAGAGAGTTTCATCCACCACTGCATCCTGATAAATCGGAATTCTAATTGGTAGCACCGAATAATCCCCACTAAAGAAGAACAGGCTTCGCCAGTATTGATGTCCATCTTCCACAATAGTCCTCTTGCTCCAGAACCCCATCGCCACCAACGCCTGAAGTGGTTGCGAGTGGCTTGCAAAATTCCTCAGCGAATGTGGACGCATCGTCGAAATTACATTGAAGAACGAATTAGATATCGCGATTACTCTCGTCGGCGCTGGCGCATCCCATATATTATTCATAAATAACGACACCGGCTGATAGCTCAGTCTCTGCCTATTCGGATGAGTCACAAATTCATACGCCACTGAATCCAGATACTTCTTCGCCATATGATTATCACTATCGAGCGACGTCACAATCGTATTTTCCATCGACATCCCATTTTCTTCAAAATACTGTTGCACCCTGTTCCCAGCATAAGTAAGATTTGGCCCTTTCCCCACTACTTCATTAGATAGATTCGCAGGATGGCAAGACAGTATGAAGTCCTTAAACACCCCATGAAACTTCTTCTTCAGCACTTTTGCCGTCTCAGCCATCGCCTCCCCTCCACGCTCTTCATACGCCAGCACCATGATTATCCTGTCATTTGGAAAAGTCGTATCTGCCACGGCCTGAATTGACGGTGCCAAGATTTCTTCCCCCTCATTATATGCTGTAATTATTACAACATGCAACGTCTTTGCTGGATCAGGATATTCATGCCCCATCACGGCCATCAATTTCAAATTCTCCACATGTTCATTGAAATGATAACTCCTCGAATCATTATCATGTAACCTCTCAAAAGCTTCATGTGGGTGCTCAAGATCTATCATACGTTCTCGCCAGTCCACCCTGCCAGCGCGTTTAATCACTTCGTATCCCTGAATCGTCCGATATGCCACCCCCACAGCCTTCACTAATGTCGATGCGATCAGGACAAACAGATAAATCGCGCCCAGCACTGGGTCTATCCATGACAACAGGAACATCAATATTATTGCACCATAAGAAATCGCCCCAGGCAAAATCTCCAAAAATCTATAAAGCCTCGTACGCTTGCCTCTTGGGATTTCAATATTCTTACGCATCTAACCTTCTTTCAATAAACGAATCAGCACAACGAACGCCCCCAGAATTAGCGTAGTTGTAGTGATTAAGAAAAATTTCGTCATCCCAGCTCCACGCTTATGGTAGATTTTTAGCGCAATAAAAATATGTAAAACCCCAAACAACAGTCCCAGTAGTGGAAAAGCAATCATATCCGTCCAGTTACCATCACGATATCCACCAATATCACCATAGCCAATCTTCACTACCGAACTCGCCGGATTCAGATTAATCAAGCTAAAAATAATCAGCGCAATCGACGCCACCACGTTTATTACCATAAGCACTAGCATAAAATGCTCAGTCTGATAGATTTTCTTAAAATCTTCTTTAAAATATTTCATATTACTTAGTAATTTTATCTACTATTGTATTCACGTGCTGAATAAACATTATATCACCCACGATTCCTACAATACCAGTAAGTATCATCATCCACCCGATTAATTGTATTACGGCGCCAGCGTTAAATGTCACAAACAACCCTAATGCCAGCATTACTAGTGCAATTATTAATGTATAGCTCCAAATCTTGATACCAGCAGCACGCAGCTTAATCGATGTATTAATACGAACTAGCGCTTCATATACCATCCAGATTCCAATTATAATACGAAAGACATTCGCAATATCTTCACCAATCACAATCGCAGCAATACCAATCAGCAAGGCCAGTACACCACTAAGCAACCCATTATCGAAGAAATCATTCTGCCCTTTAGATACGAAATAATTAATAATCTGATATATACCACTCACGATAAAAATCGCGCCTAGCACATTCGCAATAACTGTTACGGTTACTTCTGGCCACACCACAAGCAATATCCCAAAAACCATAATCACTAACGATTCAATCGCAGCAGACCATGCAGATTTCTTAATTCCATCACTTAGCCTAGTAATCGGCCGTTTAATAATACTTGCTTTTACCATGTGCCCCTTTCAAAATTATGGAGCCGATGGCAGGGTTCGAACCTGTGACCTGCTCGTTACGAATGAGCTGCTCTACCAACTGAGCTACATCGGCATCTCCCTAAATTATACCATACTATTATTATTTGTGAGACATTTCGTGAGAGAGGGTTCACACACTATTTCGTAGGAAACTCACGCCACAGTTATCAATCTAGCTATTTCTTATGAGACTTTTTCACTGATGGTATCACTGGCGTCTGCCTACCTACCACATTGAGGCTGTGCAGCAGTTTCTGTCTAGCGTGTGGTGTAATAATCTTATCTAGCCAAGTCGTCTTCGGTATTTGGTTTTTCGAAGTAATTATCTCCACCACATCACCATGCTCTAGCTTCTTATTAAGATTAGACATTTTGCCATTTATTTTTACGCCCACCACATGATCGCCAATTTCCGAATGCAGCCTATAAGCAAAATCTAGTGGCAACGCCCCCACTGGCAAATCAATAATATCACCCTTCGGTGTGTAAACGAAAATCTTATCCGAGAAAAGATTAAGTTTCAGCTTACGAAGATCCACTTTCTTGCCCTCGCGTAGTCTCGCAGCCGTCATCTGTAGCTCCGTAATCCATAACAAATTAGTCGGCAAATGCTCAATCTTACCTTTCTTATAATTTTCCGTCACTTTCTGCTCATTATAATAAAAACTCGCAGCTAGCCCCCTCTCGGCATATTCGTGCATCTCTCGAGTCCTAATCTGAAATTCCACGATACGCTTATCTTTCGTAATCACCGTTGTATGTATCGACTGGTAACCGTTTTGTTTCGGCATCGCAATGTAGTCCTTGATGCGTCCAGATAGTGGCATATATAGCGAATGAATCACCCCCAACGTCAGATAGCAATCCGTCACATCATTCACAATTACTCTGAGCGCAGTGAGATCATAGATTTCATTAATATTCTGGTCATGTTTTGCTAGTTTCCTGTGAAGTGAATAAATTGATTTCACACGGCCGGATAGCTCGAAGTTAATTTTCTCCTTCTTCAGTGCAGCCGTTAATTCATCTTCGATCTTCTTAAGAGATTTCGCTGCTGATTTGTTATGTTTTTCAATCAAATTTTTCAGATAATCATATCGTTTCGGATCCACGTAACGGAAGGCCAAATCTGCCATCTCTACCCTCAGCAGCCCCATATTCAGTCTGTCAGCTAGTGGCGCAAACACCTCCAGCGATTCTTTCGCAATTTTCTTCTGTTTATCTGGTGGCAGAGCCGACAATGTCCTTAAGTTATGTAGTCTATCAGCTAGCTTAATAATTAACACCCTAATATCATCACCCAGCGCTATCATCAGCCTCAGGAAATTATCTTTCGTCTCAGGTAGATACGTATCAATATCACGCATTCCGTTACGCGCTGTAGATAATTTCGTCACCCCATCCACCAGAAAAGCTACCGATTCGCCAAACTCCCTCTTGATATCTTCTAGCTTCAGCTCAGTATCTTCCACCGTGTCATGTAGCACCCCAGCGATAATCGTGTCTTCATCCATCCCCCAATCTTCCAAAATCTTCTTCACAGCTAAGGGGTGCACAATATACGGCTCTCCAGTCTTCCTGAACTGCCCCTCGTGCGCTTTCTTCGCAATCTCAATCGCTCTTTCTATTCGCTCGGAGTTTTGTTTCATATTCTCATTATATCACCAAAATCCCCAGTCTCATCACGGACCCGATATCATCTAAGCTCTGTTTAAGGTTAATTAAGAGAGTTTCTTAATTAACTCCTTCAGCTCATCCTCATTCTTGCATTTGAAAGATAGAGTCCGGCCAGTCACTCTTGCCACTACATTATACTTCGCCGTCAGCGCGTCCTCTTCCTTGTGATAATTATCACGCTTAATTAGATTCATCGAGGACTTCTTCTTATTGTCCTGCATATATCGCTCTACTTTACGCGATGTCCAGCCCTCACTTATAATTTTCGGCAATACTTTCTTAATTGTCTTCTCGTCAGCTGACACGAGTGGCCTCATTACACCCTCAGTCAGATGCTCTTTCACCATTACTTTCTTCACATCTTCAGGCAGATTAAGTAGTCTTAGTGTATTAGTAATCGACGCCTCAGACTTCCCCACTCTCGCAGCGATATCTTCGGCACTTAGATTGAACTGATTCTTCAGCTTCGCATATGCTGTTGCAAGTTCTATCGCATTAAGATCTTCACGTTGTGCATTCTCAATGATCGAAAGTTCTAGACGATTCTGCGAATCAAGCGTACGCACAATCGCCGGAATCTCCTCCAGCCCAGCAATTTTCGATGCTCGCCAGCGCCTCTCACCAGCCACAATCTTATATTTGCCGTCTTCTTTCGTTACGACAATCGGCTGCAATACCCCGTGTTCCTTAATCGACGCAGCCAGTGCTTCAATCGCTTCCTTATTGAACTCATGCCTCGGCTGCTCATCGTCAGGTATAATCTCCGTTAGCTTCAGCTTCTTCAGCTCTGACGATGTCTTATCTTCCTTCGCCGTGAGATCGAATTCTTCATCTACCAAATCCGTCGGAATCAACGATTCGAACCCTCTACCTAATCCTTTCGCTGTCATTTCGTCCTTTCCTCCACTTCTTTAGTAAATTCCTTATAAGCTTTTGCTCCCTTACTAAACTTATCATATGCCCCCACCGGCGTACCATGCGACGGCGCTTCAGCTACACGCACATTACGAGGAATCGTCGTATTAAAAGCTAGCGCCTTGAAATATTTCTTTATCTCGTCATACACTTGTGAAGACAGCGATGTACGCTTGTCATACATCGTCGCGAGCACACCTAAGAGATGCAAATCAGGATTCGCCTGCTTCATAATTAACTTCATCGACTCTAGTAACTGCGCCACCCCCTCGAGTGCATAAAATTCCGTCTGCACAGGCAGTAATAGATAATTCGACGCTATCATCCCGTTCACCGTTAGCAGCGACAGACTCGGAGGTGAATCGATAATCACATAATCATAATTATCAGCCACCGAATTAATCGCATCTCTAAGTCGCGTAAACTTACGCTGCTGTCCAGCAATCTCCACTTCAGCATTCGCGAGCTCTGGCGTCGCTGGTGCAATATCAAAATTCTTATACTTCGTATGACGCACAGCATCAGCCATCGTTGCCGCCTTCATGATGACCTCTGTCATAGTCATACCGAGCTCTTTCATATCAGACTTATCTATCCCCACACCAGATGTCGCATTCCCCTGTGGGTCAAAATCCACCAGTAGCGTCCGAAATTTATCCTTCGCGAGATAATAGCACATATTAACGGCTGTTGTAGTCTTGCCTACACCACCCTTTTGATTAGTTACACATATTACCTTCGCACTCATAATACTTAAGATTATAACACATTGACAGCCAAAATAAAATAACCTAGTCTTCAGAACTAGGTTATTCTATTCATTAAGCGATCTTCATAATCTGAATCTCAGAATACTTCTGGCGATGACCAGTCTCTTTATGTACACGCTTCTTGCTATGGTAGCGAATCACGCGCACCTTATCGCCTTTCACTTCCTCGGTTACTACCTTGGCCGAAACTTTAACGCCCTTTACCGTAGGAGTGCCGACTGTCGTCTTGTCACCATCAATTACGAGTAAAGCATCAGTCTCGAGCTCTTTCGTGCCTGCCGGGAGGAGGTCCACCCGTAGGGTCTCTTTTTCCTCTACGAGATATTGCTTCCCGCCTACGAGGATAACTGCTTTCTTCATATTATTCCTTTGTTAATAACTCATCTCATTATATCACAGATTAAGAGATAAATCAAGACGCTAGTAGGCCTACTAACTACGCAAGTAGATCTAAGTAATTATCGCGATTAATATGTATCTCTGATGCTAAATTATAATTATCAATAAAAGTCTTAGGTAGCAAAGAAGACTTCTTCTCGTTCCATTTTACCTCTACAGCAGTAAGCTCAGTATTATGCTCTATCACGAGGGCTACTTCCTGTTGACTAGATGTTCTCCAGAAATACATATTACGATAGCCCTTCTTCTTATACTCTGCGATAATGTAATTTTCAAAAAGCCCACCAATATCCTGACGAAGCTCCACTGGGCGAAAATCCTCAATCAACGCATTACGAATACCTACATCGTAGAAGTAAATTTTCTGAGAAGATTTCAACTCATTACGAAGATTCTTCCCATAAGATGGCAACCGAAAGATAATAAAAGCCTGCTCTAGTAAGGAAATGTATTTATCCACGGTCTTATTATCTAGGTGAACCAGCTCAGCCAATTCATTAATACTCACCTGCGAGCCTATCTGAAATGCCAAAGCCTTCAATATAGTGCGCAAACGATCCGTCTTAATAATCTCAGAGAGGTTAAGCACGTCCTTGTAGAGGTTCTCCTGAGAGAGACCAATAATATTCGTCTCGGCGTCCTCGGGGTGAGTAACAATATCTGGATAAGAACCGTAAATCAGGCGACTCTCTAGTGCGCCTTGCTCGCTTATCGCACCATACTCTGCCACAAGCTCAGAAATCTTAAGTGGGAAAAGCTGAAAACTCCACTGTCGACCAGTCATAGGCTCATTAATCTTATTAGCAAGGTCAAAAGAAGAACTACCAGTCACCACGAACTGCACCCTGTCGCCAAAATTATCCTGGAGAATCTTCATCTTAAGGCCAATATCACTAATACGCTGCGCCTCGTCAATTATCACGACGCTATGATTGCCAATAAGTAGGCGCGCACTCTCAATCGTCAAATTATCAAAGCGCATCCTGGTAGCCTCAATATCGCCGTTCAGCCATAAGACATTATCCATCTCATCGAAAATCTGATGCAGCAAAGTAGTTTTACCTACTTGGCGAGCACCATAAATAACGATTGACTTACCCTGACCAATCCTGGAACGAATATCATCTTCTATATCACGCTTAATCATAACCTTATTATAACGCGTTTTTACGCAAAAATCAAGCCAAAATCCAAAAATCTTATAAGAAATTTGGATTCCAATCCAAAAATCTTATAAGAAATTTGGATTCCATACAGATAGCACCCCTGTTACGTCCAAAATCCACCATAACGTCCATCATTAAGACTTAGTTAATCACTTCAAAACAAACCAATTTTTAATCCCATCATTTGCCACATTTGATATAATTACCCTAGGTGGAGGCTCTGCAGAATATCGGCTAAATACAACACCGACATTCTTACACTTTGACATAAGGATTCAGAAGCCCACTCTCTTGTAGAGTCTTCAGCTTGTCAGATTAAGGTCTACCAAGCGCCCATTGAGCGGCTTCTTTCTGAAATCACATGGAGTATCCCATTCAGGTTGGTTACTTATTATAAGTATATAGTAGACCGCTGTTAGCAACTCGTTCGGTTCCTTCGTTTCGTAGGATGACTGTCTACGCCCCTCTCCGGCAACTACAACAATAGTTCACCGAACAATCAGGGTAGCAACGGCAACTTCTGGTCCTCTACGTACAACAATAGTAACAATATGTACAACCTGAACGTCAATTCCTCGAATGTGAATCCTCAGAATAACAATAATCGGAACAACGGCTTCTCAGTCCGCTGTGTCGCTAAGTAGTTCTCCGAGGTTTCCCCTAGAATCCTTATATCGATTATCATCCACCATAGTATAAAAGGTTAGTTGCTTGAAAAGAGGGGGCCTTTTATCAAGTATAGCCAAACGAGACATTTGTCTCATTCACCTATAATCCTGCCCAGCCTTCTGGAATATTTCCCTCACGCGTCGCTCACTGTCGTAATGTATTAGCATTCCCATATATGATATCACCGAATTAATATCTTTCTCGCCAGCCACCACATCATTTAGCGACTTTATGAAATTACGCGTCACTCTATCACCAGGCAATATCGCCCCATTCCTTAGTACCATCCCTAAGAAAGGCACTCCATGCCATTGTGGGATTATCTTTGTTTTCTGCGTATTAAGTGATGCGCCAATTCCATTCAGATAATTTCCTATCGCTACAATATCACGCTTCACTTGTGGCAACTGTTCCTTAGTAACTACTATATAGAAATCATCCACATATCGCCCATAATGTTTATATCCCAGCTCAAACGTGATAAACCTATCCAGCCCATCCAGATAAATATTCGAAAAATGTTGCGACGTCAAATTCCCAATCACCATTCCACGCCCTTTCGGCTGTGCGAACAGACTCTTATCTTCTGGCAATTCACGCCAATCACTATAGCTACCCTGTATTCTTACACCCTTTACCGGGTCATCCATAATCACAGCCGTAATAGCATGCTTTAGCATCTTGTATCTCTTCGTATTCTTCTGACCATCAAACTGTTTATCTAGTCCACCCAGTACCAGCTCGAGTAGCAAATCTCTCCTAATATGCATAAAATACCCAGTAATATCCATCTTCACTACATAAGTAGGTATTTTGAAGTTCTGCGACACACTCCTAATATGATGGTCCATTCGCTTGATGCCGTACGACGTCCCCTTTCCCACTCTACAACTATACGAATCCGGGCTGAGCCTTTTGTCCCACCAGCTATTAATTGCTCCCACTATATAATGATGCACTACTCTATCCACATACGGTGCAGCGAATATCTCGCGCTGTACTGGCTTGAAAATAATATGCGCCGTCCCTCTACTAGGTTTATAGGTATAATTCCACAGCCTCTCAGCTAACCCCTCCAGATTATCTAGCAAATTCACTTCAAACTTATGCGTATCATAAGTCTTACGTTTACCACCTTTCCTAGCCGCCATCTCGGCAAGAAATAGCTCAGCCCTCAGCTGATTCATTTCACTTTTTCTTATCCACTCCAGTATTTCAGCATCCCCAGTACTATAAATCAGTCCTAACAAATCCTGCATACGTTACCTATTTATTGACCTTAAGGCCAAAATCATTCGCCACAATCCCCTTCAATTTTACATATGTGCCACCAATCGCAGACACCGGGTTAAACCCCCATATCCTTAGCTCCACCAGCATCGAAAGTCCAGCCCCTATTACATCTAAACGATGCATCAACTGATTCCCAGCCTCAGCCTTATCAACCACCCCCATCGAATAGTCGAAATATATAGACAATATTTCCATCAGAGCATCAGCCATCTTACTACCTATCATTTGGCGATAACCTCCTTCGAGCTTCTTAATCTTCGGCATCAATTGTAAAACCAAGGTTAGTATCGTCACATAAGCCGTCGCATCCATCGCTTTTGGTCTTAAGTCATTATGCATTTTCTCGCGCTGTGTCTCCTCAGTATGCCACAATATCCCCACTTCATCATCCGAGAGCGCCTTATGTAGCCGAAATATATACACTCCGTCAGCAGTTATCTCAGGCTCACTCCCCTCGAACCTCTTCATCTGCACTACAAAATCATCAATCTTTCGAATATTAGCGTTATATTGTCCTTTATGTACTTTATCAGTATCGGATAATAGCTTCGCCGTTCGCCCCATTCTATCAGCCAGTCTATACGCATAGTACAATGCCGAGAAATCCATTACCTTATACCAGTCTTTACCACTATTGAGCGACGGGTAGACAATCAGTCTATCATTATTGCTAGCCTCCATCTCCTTCACCTTGCGCTTGATTTCACGGTATTCTCTAGTGACAAAATTTCTCTCCTCATTAGACAGCGCTTCCTTGCGAGTAATTCGCTCTACAATCTCATCCACCTCAGCCGGACTAAATTCTTTCTTGATCTTTGCCATATCGGGCACAGCCGTCGCTACCTTCTTCATTAATTCAGTAGCAGGCTCTTTCTTAACCTTTGACTTCTTAGGATTATCTTTCTTATTATTCGTCTTTTCCGTATCAGAAAAATCATCAAGCATATTCGTCTGTAGCATTGTTCACCTCTCATTACTTTATACCACTATTCTCTTAATTATGCCATACTTTTCTGCCCTAGGACTTTACTCGCCCTGATAGGCGAGTAAAATCTCTGGACTTCGCTTGCTCTGATGAGCTGCGCGAAATCTAATGGACTTTGCGAGCTTTAGGCTCGCAAAATCTCTTTCTCCGCACTTCCAGACTTCGTCCGGAAGTGCTTTTCTTAACATAAGGATTCTAGGGGAAACCTCGGAGAACTACTTAGCGACACAGCGGACTGAGAAGCCGTTGAGCCGATTACTGGTATTCTGAGGATACACATTCGAGGAACTGACGAACAGGTTGTACATATCGTAACTATTGTAGTACGTAGAGGACCAGAAGTAGCCGTAGCTACCCTGATTGTACGGCGAACTACCGTAGTAGTAGCCGGCGAGGGGCGTAGACAGTGCGTTACGGAAGTTAGTAGCGTTACCTTTATATCCAGTATTATATAAGTAATAGTAGGACTTATTAGCAGTGTTACCATATGGCATCATCCAGCCACTTGGGCAGATGTCATAGCTGGCGCTACTAGAATTACTACTCGTACATATTGTACCAGCAGAAGCAGCACAATAGTTATAATATACGCCCACCGTACCACTCGCCGATCCGTATTTAGGGCTAGGTACGACATCAACTGAACCAGTATTAATCTGAGCAGCTGTATAAGAATTGAATCCAGAAGAAGTAGACGATGTAGGCAATGTGAATGATACGCTTGGTGACATGTTGGTATTGGAAGTGGAAAGTGCATTTACAATTGTTTTACTGCCTAGTCTTAAGTTATCAAGCATCCAACAGTTGCCGTCTGCTAATTTCTGAATATAGTAACCTTCTTCATCACGCTTATCATAGGCCATTGTCATTGTACTAGGACAATTAGCCGTTGTTACGTTCTGGAGATATAGCTTACTACTCTTACTTGT
>JAZQJM010000090.1:0-4686 GCA_045541635.1 Candidatus Nanosyncoccus sp. | reverse complement strand
CGTCCATTCCTCAGGTCTGCCATTATGCTTAATCACCTGGTCGGCGATTTTTATCGTGACGAAATCATCGTCTCTCTTTCTTGGGCCATAAGAAGGGCCTTGCCTAAGATATCTGATATGGTTGGCCAGGATGTCTCGATTCATAATCCCATAAGTATCCTTATATTGGCCACGTTTTCTTTCGTAGATTCTCCGGATATCTTCCCTGTCTGGTGCAATCTCCAATATCTTTAAAATATCTTCTATATATATGTAGAATTGCATCAGTTCATCGAGACCAATTAACTCAGCTGGCAGAAACTTATACTGGACTGTTACACGGCCCTCAAACCTTTTCCGGTTATCGTTTACCCAATTCCCGTGCACGGCAAAAAGCGCCGTGTATGCTATCTCGGCTTTGTCAACTGCGTTTAGATTACGACGTCTTATCATCGTCAGTGTTCCACCCAGTAGCTCTGCCGGCTCAAAACTGTATAATACCGTATCCAGCAGATTGATTGGCAAAAATATTCCGTGCCACCCAAGTGCATCATCGATAGCTATAACTGCTGACGTTATAGAACCTTTTGCATCAGCTAACTTCTCAATCCTATCGAGGTCTTTGGACTGTAGAACTTTCTCAAGCTCCCTCTCAGAAACCTCCGGATGATTTTTGGCTGCGATTTTCCTCGCCACCTCCGTGTAAATCTTCCCTGCCTCTAACATTCTCTTCTCCTTTCAAACATCCATACTACTACAACTACATTGCAACCATTAATCTATCTGCACCCACTAAATGAGATTATAAAGGTACATATATCTTAGCTTATGTTGGGCACAAGAAAAGATATCAGAGCAAAATGCTCCATCTCCTGATTATATCATGCTTATGAAGAAAAGTCAATCTCGCCCCGTATCAATGGTCGCAGGGGGGACGAGATTGTCAATATGTTTCGTCGCTAGCGTCTTAGCTAAGTTTCTTTCTGAGGATCTCCTGTGCAGCGCTTGGGTTGGCTTTACCATGAGATTCTTTCATTACTTGCCCCACGAGGAATCCAATTACCTTCTCTTCGCCGTTACGAAAATCTTCTTGCGCCTTTGCCGTCTCTGGCTTAGCAAGTACACTATCAACGATTGCCTCAAGCGCACCTAGGTCATTCTCCTGAATTAGCCCCAGCTCCTTAGCTATCTGTGCTGTGCCTCGCCCCTTCATTTGAGGATCAAACAATCTTAAGAATACCTCTTTAGTGGCCGTGGAGCTGAGCTCTTTCTTTTCGTTCATATGAGCAAGCTCTAGTAAATCCTTCGCTTCTGGTAAATCGTTCAAGTATTCGGCAGATTTTTCTTCGGCAAGCAGCACCGAAGCGAACAGGTTAGAGATTAGCTTGATAGCTGCATTTTCATCATCCATCTCCCCGATTTTACGCATCAGGGGTGGATAATCTAATAGTACCTCCATAATGTCACTAGCAATGGCATTGCCAAACTTCTCGCGATAATCATTTGGCATCATTGGTAATTTTGCCGACTCGGTTGCGATGAATTCCTCCGTTAGATTAATCGGTGGCAAATCTGGCTCTGGCATATAGCGATAATCCTTCGCCTCTTCCTTAGAACGCTGTCCAGTAGTCTTACCCGTGGCGTCATTCCAGCCAAGCGTCTCCTGATAGACTTTCTCTCCAGCATCCAGCAATTTACTCTGGCGTGAGATTTCGTATTCAATTGCTCGTTCTACGCTACGGAATGAATTAAGATTCTTCACTTCAGTCCTGGTGCCAAGAGTATCAGAGCCTTCTGGCGCCAGCGAGGTATTTACATCGAAACGCATGTTGCCATTATAGAGATCGCCATTTGTCACTCCAGCATAGCACATTAGGCGCCAGAGTTCTTTGCAGTAGTCATGTGCATCTTTTGCTGAGTGGATATCTGGCTGCGATACAATTTCAATCAGTGGCGTATCTACACGATTCAAGTCTACTAGTGAATAATTGTCGAAGTGTGTTAATTTGCCAGCATCGCCCTCAAGGTGAGCATGATGGATGCGCACTTTCGTCCCGGAAGGTAGCTCTACATATCCTTCGCCGATAATTGGCGAATAGAACTGTGTAATCTGGTAACCTTTTGGTGAATCTGGATAGAAATAATGCTTACGATCGAATCTAGAATGTGCATTAATCCCGCAATTCATCGCTCGTCCAGCCAAAATTGCATAAGAAATCGCTTTGCCATTGAGCCTTGGCAGCATCCCAGGCAGGGCGTAGTCCACTGGCGACACGCAAGAATTAGGCTCTTTGCCCCTGGCGTCATTATCTACTTCAGAGAAAAGCTTGGTTTTCGTGCATAATTGGACGTGACATTCGATTCCGATTGTTGGATAGTATTTCATTAGATAGCTCCTAGATCTTTCAGTGCTTGTTTATAAATCATTAGTGCGTTATAGGCTTGTTTGTAGGTGATTTCGAGATTAGTTTCGTGGGCTAAGGCATTTCGTAGCTTATGTGCGCGCCAGACTGCATTGAGGTCAGTGAATTTGTCGCCGGCCTTTTTCAGTCTCTCCCCCATCGTCTTGCCAGGTATACCCATCTCGTGCATGGCTTTATCGAGTAGCTTGTCGGCATTTATTACTGTATTCATATAAGTGGCTGAATTTTCCTTGCTGAGCTTATTCTCGATACTGAGAAATTCGGACTGATAGGCTTCCTTGTCGAATTGATAACGGTGCTTCCCTGTAAGTACAATTGCTACGAACAGAAAAACTGCCACAATCAGAATTGCAATAATAAAAGGTATCACCCCAATATCTATCATTAATACCCACCTCCGTTATATTTTAATCTTTTCACTCGTCACACTCCTTGGCAAATTCAATTAACGCCTTATCGCTGCGTCTTTGGCCTACCAATTGTAATCCTAGTGGTAATCCTTCAGCCGTCTTGCCAGCTGGTATAGCTAGCCCAGGTACGCCAGCTAGATTAAGCGATACGCTCATCATATCTTCGAGATACATCGCAACTGGGTCGTTTACTTTCTCGCCCAGCTTGAAGGCAGGATTAGGCGCGACTGGCGTCAAGAGGAAATCGCATTCTGAGAAAGCTTTCTCGTATTCGCGAATAATTAATGTGCGAGCCTTCGCAGCCTTCAAGAAATATGCGTCATAGAAGCCACTTGATAGTACGAAATTACCAATCATGATGCGACGCTTGTTTTCTGGCATAAAACCTTCGCTACGAGTATTCGCATATAGAGAGTCTAGATCGTTAGAATTAGCCGAACGGAAACCATATCTTATACCATCATAGCGTGATAGGTTACTTGCCACCTCTGCTGGCACGATAATATAATATGCAGCCAGAGCATACTTGAGGGTCGGCATCTCGATTTCTTTAATCTTGTGGCCCTTAGCTTCAAGCATCTTACACTTACGCTTCAGTGCTTCGCGAATCTCTGGCGCCACAGAATCATTATCAAAATCCTTCACAATGCCAATCGTCTTCGGGGTATTACTAATCTCGGAATCGTTATAGTAATCAGGTAGTGTTGTTAGGTCTTTACTGTCTTGACCGCTCGTGATGGACATTAGAAGGTTCATATCTTCAGGTGTCTTCGTGAAGAAACCGATACAATCCGTCGATGACGCCATTGCTACTACACCATAGCGCGAAATGCAGCCGTACGTCGGTTTCAACCCATATACACCATTAAAAGATGCTGGCTGCCTAATCGAGCCACCAGTATCTGTCCCAGTCGCGAACTCTACGATATCTAACGCTACTGCTACAGCCGAACCACCAGAAGAGCCTCCAGCCACGCGCTCTTTGTCGTGAGAGTTAAGCGTCGGCCCGAAGAATGAATTCTCCGTAGATGAACCATGGGCAAAAGCGTCCATGTTTACGCGTCCAATCATAATAGCACCTTCGTCTTCCAACTTCTGTACAGAAGTGGCTGTTACTGGCGAGACAAATCCCTCCAGAATATGCGAAGCAGCTGTCGTCTCGCCGTCTGGACTTAGGAAATTATCCTTCAGTGCAAATGGCACGCCAGCAAGCCTTCCTACTTCCTCGCCAGCTGCAATCTTTGCATCGATCTCGGCAGCCCTCTCTAGCGCCTTCTCTTCATTAAGAAATGTGAAAATATTATAATCAGAAAATTCCTTCGCCTTCGCTAGCGCGTCTTTTACGAGTCTTGTGGCTGTCACGGTTTTGTTTGCTGTTTTCATCGGAGTCTCCTATAGCACCTTCGGTACTTTTATTTGGTGATCTTTCTCTTCCTTAGTGAGGGCAAGGAGCTGTTCGCGAGTGGCATCCTGTGGCGTAATCTCATCCTCGCGCCAAATATTCTCCATCTCGAACACTTGGTAAGTTGGCTCCACATCTGCAGTATCTAGTTCATCTAGCTGTGAAATATATTTCACAATATTATTCAGATCTCGTCCTAGCGACTCAGCCTCAGCTTCGCTAATAGCAAAATCCGACAGCTCAGCCAAATGTTTTACAGTTTCACTCTCTACTTCCATAACATCTATTATACTATAAAATTCCAAAATAAGATGAGACTTATTTTCTATATGTTTTTATTATGTTTGTGCTATAATTGTTATT
Organism: Candidatus Nanosyncoccus sp.; assembly: GCA_045541635.1. Lineage (GTDB taxonomy): Bacteria > Patescibacteriota > Saccharimonadia > Saccharimonadales > Saccharimonadaceae > Nanosyncoccus. The sequence continues at coordinate 109 of JAZQJM010000090.1, read as the reverse complement.
AATATGAAGGTAATACATAACTCTCTCAAATCTTGGTCTCCTATATATATATATATATATATATATATAGGTTTGGCGCTTAGCGCTACAGTATTAATTAGTTTACTCG
>JAZQJM010000089.1:0-1878 GCA_045541635.1 Candidatus Nanosyncoccus sp. | reverse complement strand
GCTAACCTTAAGTTTTCTACCATCCAACAGTTTTCATCTGCTAATTTTGCAATGGTGTAGACATTACCGTCGCGCTCGTCGGTGAGGGCGGTGATGCTGTTCTTGGATACTGTGAGCTTGCCGGTGGTGGTGTCATAGGTGGTAGCAGTCATATCAGAGCAACCAGTCCAGTTCTGGAGATAGACGGGATTGCCGCCATCAGTCTCGGCTGGAGCCCAGATAGCATAGAGCGTAGTGATTGGTGTACCATTAGATGCAGGGGCAGTGATAATCTCATTTGGGCCCCAGATTTTAGCGTCGTTAGTAGTATCATTATCGGTTAGTTTACTCCAAGCATTACTATCTGTGCTCCACCCTACGAAGCCGTAGCCTGTGCGCTTGAAGTTAGAGGCAAAGAGGTCAAAAGTATCGCCTTCGGCTACGTTAGTATGGGCTACGGATTTGATGCCGGTGGACGGGTCAGTAGAGCCCATACCGGTACTGCTGTTATCTGCACCATTACCATCATATTGGACAGTATAGATTGGGACCCAGTGAGCATATAATGTAATACCTGAGCCTGCGCCAGAGCCTGCTGGGACGGTATAAGTACTAGCTACTGGATAGGCCGTGCCAGTACCGTCAGCACTCGTAGTCCATTCTTTAATCTTCCAGCCGGTCATGGTGAATTTATTGTAGGCGCCTAGAGTACTGGTTTCAGTACCAGTGCTTGGATTACTAGTTAGATTAATCGGCTGGTCGCTAGTAGTGGCGGATTTGGTATCAGTACAGTTAGTATCAGAACTAGCCCAAGACTTACAGTTATCTACGTAGGTAATCTTATATTGTGGGAGCCACTGAGCGTAGAGAGTGGTGGTGGAGCCAGGTTTGAGGCTTAGAAGCGCGATGCAATCTCCTGCCGCTATGGCAGTACCAGACCCATCTGCTGCTGTATTCCAGCCGTTAAAGGCCCAACCGGTCCTAGTAAATCCTGTACCTGGCTGGGTAGTTGTATCATTGATGCTGACGTTTTCTTGTGAGGCTACCGTGCCAGTGACTGGATATCCAGTAGTGCCGTTACCATCGTAGTTGATTGTGGCCTTGCCATTAGAGGCTACACATCGGATATTCTTTCTATAATACTTATTACCGCCATAAGTAGAACCAGTAGATGCGTTTGTGGTCATAGTCGTGCCATTGACTCTAGCACCATAGGCTGCCGTGGTGCTACTAGATGTATTAGTCCAGAAATGGCTATAGCTAGTCCGGTAGAAGGAAGAGCCATTAGTGAAGCCACCATTTACTAGGAAGTTACTGGGCTGAGCAGTAGTTGGATTGGAGGTGGCATAGGCGGATTTAGCACTTAGATTAATGTAATGGGAGTTAGAAGGAAGGTCCCAGTTCTTCGGACAAATGGAAGTAGATGGATTAGTGGTAGTGGAAGTAGTATTTGCCACTGCTGCTGACCATGTATAGTAAGCTCCATTAGCGCTTGTGCCGCTAGTATTAGTGAGTCTAACTTTGGGGAGCCTTGTAGTGCTTGTATAACTGGTGGTATCGGCGACTGGCAAAGTAAATGAAGTCCCATCCGCTAGATCCGTATCATCACTCGTAAGCGTCACCGTACCATTACCATTAGGTCCGCCTGAGGCTCTACCTAGATTTAGATTCTTAGTCATCCAGCAGTTATTATCTGCTAGCTTAGATACAGTGTAGGATTCAGCTGCTTCTGGAGATTCACCAGTCATGACTTTGCCTCTTGTATCTATCAGTGTAGCTGCAGGAGCATTCTCGGCTGTAGTAATCGGTGAGTTATAACAAGCTGCTGGGGACATATCCTGCATTTCGTTATGGTCTATCACCTTTTCATCACCTGAAGGGGTGGAAGTAGTAAGATCT
>JAZQJM010000088.1:0-9188 GCA_045541635.1 Candidatus Nanosyncoccus sp. | reverse complement strand
AGAGTGGTGACACTACTACCTTTGCGGTAGAGTCTAACGGTACTGTAATTGCAACTGTATCTAAGGATGGTGGTGCAGCTGAGAACTTGGCTGTAACTGATGGTGAGGTAGAATACAATTTTGCTACTGCTGGTACCTATGTATTTAGCTTCGTAGTATCTGAGGATGATACAAAGACTGCTAGCTTTACTGCTACTGTAACTGATGCTGAGGACCCAGAGCCAATCTATTTTGAGAATGAAGTGGATAAGGTAATAACTGCTGGTGAATCATTTACTGTGGAGGCTGAGGCTGGTAGTGAAGCTCATATATATAAATACAATAGCGATGAGGATATATATGAAGAGGCTACTGCTGCTGAAGCAACTGTAGTAGAGACTTCTGCTGGTGTATATACTTTCACATTCAATGCTGCTGGTACATATACTGCATCTCTTGAGGGTGAAACATCGGGAACCTTGGTATATACTGTTGTAATGAATGCCAATAATGATACAGAAGGTACCATTGAGGATCTACTGACCAGATTGGCTGAAGCATACAACACAGCTATGGAAGCTGGTACAGATGAGGCATGGGAAGCAGTAGATGCTGCATATGACTCTATGATTGAAGCTTTTGGTGATGAAGAGACTTACGGAGCAATAATGGAAGCAGTTATGGCTGGTAAGACTATCACTACCGAGGTAGAAGCTGCACCTTTGGAAGATGTAGAAGATGCTGTAAAAGAGGCTATTGAGGCTAAACTTGATCTTACTTATCTTGGCAACATTAGCTACTATGATGTAGATGTTGTAGTAAAGGCTGATGGCGAGACCATTGGTACGATTAAAGAACTCACTAATGATACTCAGGTGGTAATCGCTGGTATTGAAGGTCCTGCTGCTGGATATACCCGTAAGTTTGTAGTAGTACGCTATCACATTAACGCCGATGGCACTGTATCTGTAGATGTTATCGATGACGTGACATTTGATGCTACCGCTGGTACTATTACCTTTGCTTCAGACAAGTTCTCTACTTATGCTGTGGCTTACACCGATTCACTATCTGCTAGCGTAGATACTGGTGAATACACTGGTGAGGGTGCATCTGCAAATGCAAACATAACTGCTACCATTGCAACTGCTATTGCGGCAGTCGTGATGGCTGGCGCAGCTGTATTTGCAAAGCGCAAATAAGTATATAGTTACATATACTTACAATACCACCTCTATTACTATAGAGGTGGTATTTTGTTGATTTTTTTGGTAAAGTGTGATATAATTAGAGGTAATATTAATTAAAGGAAAAATATGAGTCGTATCGGAAAACAACCCATCGATATTCCGGCGGGAGTGACAATTACGGTCGGCGAGAGTGAGATTACTGTCGCAGGGCCTAAGGGTCAGCTCATTGTCCCGGTTCAGCCTAAGACGAAAGTAACCGTCGATGGCAATGTGGCTACTGTCACTCGTGAAGATGACGAGCCAAAGTCTCGTGCTTGGCATGGCTTACAGCGTGCACTTCTTAATAATGCCGTTGTAGGTGTAACTAATGGTTACGAGAAGAAACTAGAAATTAACGGTGTAGGTTTCCGTCTATCTGGTGGTGGACAGGAAATTGAAATGGCGCTTGGTTTTTCACATCCAGTGAAATACAAGGCCCCAGAAGGCGTACAGCTTACCACTAATAAAATGGAGATTACAGTTTCTGGCATCGACAAACAGAAAGTCGGTCAGGTAGCTGCTGAAATCCGTGCACTTAAGAAGCCAGAACCTTACAAGGGTAAGGGTATTAAATATGTGGATGAAGTTATCATTCGCAAGGCTGGAAAGGCAGGTAAGAAATAATGAATAAGGTATTTAGAGCAAAACGTACCCGTGCAAAGATTCATGGTACGGCTGAGAGACCACGTCTTTCTGTTCATTTTTCAAATTTGCACATCACAGCTCAGATTATTGATGACGACAAAGGTGCTACTCTAGCCTACGTAACAACTGTCGGTAGCAAGATGACTGGTACGAAGACGGAGAAAGCTGCCAAGATTGGTACAGAGATTGCTAAGAAGGCAAAGGTCGCTAAGATTTCTAAGGTCGTCTTTGATCGTGGAGCAAAACTATATGCAGGGCGTATGTCAGCTTTAGCTGATGCTGCTCGTAAGGAAGGATTGGAGTTTTAATATGTCTGATGTAGAGAACAAAGCCCCAAGAGTAATTAACAAGTCTGGTACCCTTAAAATGGATGACAAGACTGCTGCCACCAAGCCAACACGTGATATCTCTGGCAAGAAGATGGATCGTCGTGGTCGTCGCGATCGTGTTAAGGCTGATGTAGCTCCAAAGGAATTTGATGAGCTCACTATCTCAGTGGATCGTGTATCCCGTACTGTAGCTGGTGGTCGTAGAATGCGTTTCAAGGCATTAGTGGCGATTGGCAACCATAAGAATAAAGTAGGCGTAGGTGTAGCTAAAGGTAACGATGTGACTACAGCTGTCGCTAAGGCTACTTCGAAGGCTAAGAAGTCAATGGTGACCTTTAATATGGACGAGGAGACAATTTGTCACGAAGTACGTACGAAGGTGACTGGCGCCGATGTATTAATGAAGCCAGCTGCACCAGGTACTGGTATTATTGCTGGTGGTACAGTACGTGCTATTATGGGTCTAACTGGAGTAAAGAACTTGATTTCTAAATCTCTTGGTAGTACTAATAAAGTCAACATTGCTTATGCAGTGATTGAGGGGCTGAAGCAACAGGTACCTCGCAGTGAATGGGTAAGCAATAAGAATTCTATGAAGGCTGAGAAGGCTGATGTGGCCAAGAAGCCTGCAGCTAAGAAGTCCACTGCAAAGAAGGAGGACAAATAATGAAATATAATGATCTAGTAGTAGAGAAGAATACTCGCCCAACTCGTAAAGGTCGTGGCATCTCTGCTGGTCAGGGTAAGACAGCTGGTCGTGGTACTAAAGGTCAGAAGTCTCGTACTGGTCATGCTAAGATGCCAGCAGGCTTCATGGGTGGCCAGCGTGCCATCATGCAGGCTATTCCAAAGCTTAAAGGCTTTAAGTCTATTCACGCAAAAGCTGAAGTTGTATATACCGATCGCTTGAATGAGCTCAAGGGTAAAGTAGATAACTATGTTCTAGCAGAAAATAGTCTTATTTCTAGTCCTTTCGTAAAAGTTAAGGTGATTAGTCGTGGCGAGCTTACAGCTAAGATTGAGCTCGAGACACAGTTCGCTTCAGCTTCTGCTGTAGAGGCAATCAAGAAAGCTGGTGGTTCTTTTAAGAAAGTTGCTATCTTAAAGCGCCCAGCAAAGAAGACGGAAGAATAATCTAAGAGTATTCTCAAGAAAATCCCCCAGAAATGGGGGATTTTTGTGGTACAATAATCTTATGGAAGAGAAGGAGTTAAAAACAAGTCTGAAGCAGCGCATTATCATCGGTGTGATTGCTGTAATAATGGTGGGTTCGATGATTGCTTCCTATGTCGCGATTATTGCTGGTGGTGGAACAGCTGATTCTACTGCGACTTCAGAAAAGCTCGGTGAGAAGCGTATGGAATATTATTATAATAATTATCAGGATAAAATTGAAGCATTAAAGAAGCTGACAACTGATGATTTTAAGACTTTTTCGCCATATTTAGATAAAGTAGTGGCATATAATGAAGCAGCAGCGAATCACGATGGCGTAAAAGTGGTGGATTATATGCAGGGGACTGGTCGTGAGATAAAGGGCGAAGATAATGATTATTTGGCATATTATGTGGGATGGTGTGCTGATGAGACGATTTTCGACTCATCTTTCGACGATGCATCTAATCCGAAAGCATTTGCGAAGGTGCTAAACGCTTCGGTAGGGATGATTGAAGGATGGAACGATGGTGTGCAGGGGATGAAGCTGGGTGGTGTACGTGAAATTACAGTACCTGGTGAGCTAGCCTATGGTGAGAAGATGGAAATATGTGGTGGGTACAATAAGCCACTGAAGTTCTTAATGATGATTGTAGCAAATGAGGATCCTTTGAGGACTGCTGCTCAAGAACTTGATACTGCCTATACTATGCTGCAATATGCTAATTACGGCATCGATTATGAAAAAGAAATGATGAATAGCGATAGTGAAGAAAACAGCGATAGTGGAAGTGCTGAATAATCTAGTGTTCTGGTAATAGCTTGCTGTAATAATTGTGGGCTTCGTACACGACTAGCCGTAGTTGTGGGGATGGGCTTAGTATAAGCGGAAGGCATAAACTCGATAAAATATATTGATTTTTGAAAAAGGTTATGCTATCATGGGACTATGAAGGTCAAACATATCATTACAACTTGTGGAATAATTGCAGCTGGTATCGCTACGGTAAACGGCGTGAAGGCTCTTGAGTATACGGATTCTGCTGATGTGCAGTTTACGTTTAATTCGATGCTGGAAATGAGCATTTCTAGTGATTCGTTGGAAATTGCAGATTTGGCGCCAGGGAACAGTGCTGCGAGTGATCCAATTGATATTAAGGTCTATTCCAATAATGCGTATGGTTATGAACTAACTGCTACAGTTGGTGATAGTTCGACTTATGATAATACTGATTTGACTCATACTGGTGGTGGTGCTGTATTTGGTAATCTAGCTACTAATGCTAATCTTGCGTTGAATTCGATTACTGCTGGTAAGTGGGGATATAGTATTAGTACTGATGGTGGCACTAATTACTCTAATTTTAATGGCCTTTATAAATATGATTCTGGTTCGGAGTCTCCGCTAAATAGTTCCACTACGGCTGCTGGTACGGCTGTGACTAAATTTAAGATTGGTGCAGCTGCAGAGAATTCACAGCTTGGTGGTACTTATAATAATGTGATTACCTTCAAGGCTGTGTCCAGGATTAGTACTGACTAGTAGGTGCTAGAAAGACATTTTGTAAGACTTCTCTACATTGAGGAGTCTTATTTTAATTAGATATGGTATTATATATAGTATATGATGAAGCAGAGTTTTTTCTTTTATGATTTGGAGACGAGTGGGCTGAATCCACGTGAGGATAGGATTATGCAATTTGCTGGGCAAAGGACTGATATGGAACTGAATCCCATTGGTGAACCGGTGAACATACTGGTAAAAATGAGTGACGATACATTGCCAAGCCCTGGAGCGATTAATGTGACTAAGATTACCCCACAGAAGACCTTGATGGAAGGGATATCGGAAGTAGAATTTACGAGATTTGTGATTGAGGAGATTTTTGCTCCTAATACTGTTGCACTTGGGTATAATACAGTGAGATTTGACGACGAGTTTATGAGGGCGCTTCTATGGCGTAACTTTTATGATCCTTATGAGTGGGAGTGGAAAGACGGCAGAAGCAGGTGGGATCTCTTGGATGTAGTGAGGATGACGAGGGCGCTTCGTCCTGAAGGGATTGAATGGCCAGTAACGGAGGATGGCAAATCGACGAATCGGCTGGAGCTTTTGACGAAATGTAATGGGCTTTCGCACGAACATGCTCATGATGCGCTGTCGGACGTATATGCGACGATATCTGTAGCTCAATTAATTAGGAGTAAACAGCCAGAATTATTTAATTACCTATTTAGGATGCGTAATAAGCATAATGTGCAGGAGCTGGTGAGAAGTGGCGTACCTTTCGTATATTCGTCTGGAAGGTATTCGTCGAAGTTTGAGAAAACTACCGTGGTGGTGCCGATAGCTGAAGGGCGAAATGGCAATGTAATTGTATATGATCTAAGGCGTAATTTGGATGAATTGCTGGCTGAGGAAGCGCCGAAGTTTTTCCCGACGGTGAAGGAGCTATGTCTTAATAAGTGCCCAGCTGTGGCGCCACTTGGGGTGCTCGATAAGGATGATGGCTGGAGCAAGATAGGGCTAGATAAAGAGGCTATTGATGCTAATTTGGAGATTTTGAAATCTCATCCAGAGTTTGCAAAAAAAATGCAGAAAGAAATATGTGATAGGGCTGATTTTCCTCCTGCGATTGAGCCTGAGGCTGCGCTGTATGATGGATTTATTGGGAGGACTGACCAGATTAAAGTAGCTGCTGTGAGAAATGCAGATGAGAATAGTTTGGCTGATTTCCATCCTGACTTTAGTGATAGAAGGTTGGAGGAGTTATTGCTGCATTATAAGGGGCGTAACTATCCTTCAGCGCTTGATGAGCATGAGATGGAACAGTGGGAAGAATATCGCCACAGTCGCTTGAATAGGCAGGTGCCGAAATTCTTAGCTGAGCTCGATAATGTGAAGGATGATTTTATTAAAGAAGAGCTTAGATTATATCTAGAGTCATTGGCATAAAAATCGCGCTTTTATGAAAGCGCGATTTATGACTGCTGGCTATATGTTGGGAATCTTGATGGAATTAATGGATTTTTTTAGTACATTAATGGATTTCTGTAGTTCTAAGCCCTCGGATTCGGAGATCGTGATGTCGAGGCGACGTATTACGCCTGCGCGACCTACTACGGACGGGAAGCCGAAGCTGGTGCCAGAAAAAGTATCATAGGAAGAGACTGGCAGGACGCGCATTTCGTCGTTAAGGATACAGTTGACGATTTGAACGACGCAGGCTGCGATGCCGTAATATGTAGCGCCTTTACGTTCAATAATCTGATATGCTTCGTTTCTAACGTAATCAGAGATGCCTGAACGAATGTCTGACGAAAGAAGGTTAGTGATCTTCTGGCCACCGATGTCGGCAAGTGACCAGAGGGTGAGCTCGGAATCGCCATGTTCGCCAATCTGATAGGCGTGGACGGATTTTGGGTTAATGGTGAGATACTCGGCGATACGCTGGCGAAGTCTGGCTGAATCTAAAACGGTACCAGAGCCAATGACCCTCTCGTATGGGAGACCAGAGAATTTCCAGGCATAGTAAGTCATAATGTCCATTGGATTAGTAACAATAAGCAATATACCATCGAAGCCACTAGCCATTATCTGATCAATCATGCCTTTTAGGATGTTGACATTCTTCTTGAGAAGACTTAGACGAGATTCGCCAGGTTTCTGGGCTGCGCCAGCTGTGATTACCACGATATCGCAATCGCGTGCGTCTTTGTAGGTGCCGGCGCTGACTTTGACGTAGCTCGGGGCGACAGCGAGTGCATCGCGAAGATCCATGGCTTCGCCTTCGGCATCTTTGGCTATAATATCAGTAAGAACGATCTCGTTAACGGCTGTACGCTGATTGATGATTGAAAAAGCGATACTTGCACCAACATTACCAGTGCCCACAATCATGATTTTGTTGTTGTCCATATAGATATTATAGCATAAGAATGATGGTTTATTGTATTTTTGATAGTTTTGTTTATAATGATAGATATGAAGAAAATACGGATATCTCTATATTATATCATATTTATTGTAATTTTTCAAGTGGTAGGTGGGATATTCGGTGGGGCGACAGCGATGGCTGTGAATACGGAGAATTATTATTTTGATGATTTTACGGGGGAATATTATTTAAGTAAGAGAGACGATGGGGTGTCGGAACTAAGAGTGGTGGAGACTTTTACTACGGTGTTCCCTGATTATAAGCAAAATAAAGGGATTTGCCGATCGATACCGTACAGTAATAACGGTGGTAAGAATACGACGCTAAGTAAACTTGGATACAGTGATGTTAAGGTGACACGAAATGGTGTGAGCGAGCCGATTTATAGTATTGAGAAATATAATGGATATTACGAAGTATGTACTGGAACAGAGGAATATGTGCTGGGGGCGCAGGTGTATAGTTTCGAATATACCTTTGAAAAGGTGGTGACTGATTATTCGGATTATCAAGAGCTATACTGGGATACGAATGGTAATGGCTGGACGCAGAGATTCAATAAAGTGACGGCAAGGGTACACTTAAGCGATGAAGCTAGTAAGAGCGCATATGATGGCAAAAATTGGTGTTATGTGGGGCGATATGGTGAGAGTGGTAGTGAGCGCTGTAAAGTGACGGAAGGCGACGGCGTAATTGAGTTTACGACGAGTAATCTAAGTAGTGGGGAGAATTTGACTTTTGATGTGCAGCTGAAGGCTGGAAGTTTTGTAATCCCGGAACCAGAAAAGGATTACGTGCTAGTGTATATTATGGTGGGGGTGGCCTTGATATGTGGGTTAATTATGATTAGACCGATTCGTAATTTTATAATGATGGGCGAGAAACGGCGATATTATAAGGGGCTATTTGTAAAGCCAGAATATCAGCCAGCATCAGAATACGATATTGTGGCAATGACGGAGAATTATATTGGCGCTAAGGAAGACTTAAAAGTAGCGCTGCTACTCGATATGATTGTGAATAAGAAGATTTTACTAAGGAAGAAACAAGTAGAGGGGAAAATTTTCAAGAAGGACTCCTATGAGATTGAAATACTGAATGCAGACAATCTATTGTACGAAGAGAAGATAGTACTTGAAATATTAAATAATGGGAAAGATGTGACCAATGGTCAGGTGATTGAAGTGAAGAGACATACGCCGACTAGGAAATTAGCCTCGCTTGGGAGCTCATATAAGACGTCCGTGGAACAGAGTGCGATAACGGCACAGCTAAAGGTGGAGTCGAGTGGAAGCGCTTCAATACTGGCAATTGTGGTGTTTATATTGGTATTCGGTGCTGCAGTGTGGACTGATGGACTTGAATTTTTGTTCGACCTTATGGACTCGTCGGTGGGTGGGAAAATCTTAGTAGGACAGGAGATTTTCATACCAGTGGTGATGTTGATAATAATAGCTACGGTAGTAGTGGCTACTATAATTGGTCATAGTAACCATATCTACAATACGCACACGATGAAGGGGCTAGAAATGTCGAAATATATGGACGGGCTAAAATTATATATTGGGATGGCAGAAGCTGATAGAATGAAAGTGTTGCAGAGCGTGAAGGGGGCTGATGTGTCGCCAGATGGTATCGTGCGATTATATGAGAAATTGCTACCATATGCTGCGATTTTTGGATTAGAGAAAAGTTGGATGGATGAGCTGGAAGAATACTGTAAGGTAAATGAAGTGGCTGAGGATGGCTGGCGTAATAGTGATTTTACATTTTCGGATTATGTGATTGTGTCGCATTTGATGTCTAACTATACGACGAGCTCGACTAATTATAATAGTGGTGGTGGGAGTTATGGTGGTGGATCGTCTTCGCCAGGATTCTCTGGTGGAGGGGGTGGTGGTTTCTCTGGTGGG
>JAZQJM010000087.1:0-4210 GCA_045541635.1 Candidatus Nanosyncoccus sp. | reverse complement strand
GGTACAGCTGGAGAAGGAGTAGCACTTACTACTAGTATCCCTACGAGAGATGGTTATACCTTTACTGGTTGGTGTACAACTGCTACTACTAATGAAGGTACAGTATGTAATGGTACTACTTATCAAGCTGGAGACACATATGCAGTACAAGATACGGATGATACTACGATAATACTATATGCGATTTGGGAGAAAGATAAGATTTATATTCAGGATGTTACTACTGCTAACTGCCCTACAGAAATGACACTAGTATATGACAAAAGAGATGAGCAAGAATATAACATACAAAAGTTAGCTGATAATAACTGCTGGTTACTTGATAACTTGAGATTGGGTAGCGTAGCGCTTACAGAACAACTCTCTACGTCTAATACTAATATGTCACCAAGCGTAGTATTTACTTTACCGGCATCTATCTCTGAAGAATTTGCCTCTTATACTGAGGCACAGATTAATACGGTTTCAGCTAACACTGTAGCAAGTACTAAATATGGCTCTGCTAGTGGCAAGATAGGCGTATATTACAATTACTGTGCTGCTTCTGCTGGTACATATTGTTATGCGTATAACAGTGGTACTGGTAACGCTAGCTACGATATCTGTCCTAGTGGCTGGATGATACCATATGGCGACACTGCTAATAAGTCCTACTCTTACTTATATAATACTGGATATGGTCGTAACGCTACTAACTTCCGTAACGCGCTGTCTACGCCCCTCTCTGGCCACTACTATATTAGTTCAGCGAACCTTCAGGGTAGCTACGGCTACTTCTGGTCCGCTACGTACTACGATAGTAGCAATATGTTCCTCTTGTACGTCGGTTCCTCGACTGTGCTTCCTCAGAATTACATTAATCGGCTCTACGGCTCTTCAGTCCGCTGTGTCGCTAAGTAGCGCGCAGTAGCCACATAGCTCCAGAAGCCACAACAATATCATCATTTCGTCAACATAAAACTAACGACCAATTGGTCGTTAGTTTTATATTTTGCCAGAACGTAGTGATGCGCAATTATTAGAATGGGCTAATGAGTCCGAGCCGAGAGTTAGACTCGGCGATACGAATTAACTCGTTATACTTCGCGATGCGCTCGGAGCGAGAGAGGGAACCAGTCTTAATCTGTCCAGTGCCGAGGCCGACAGCGAGATGCGCGATAGAAGTATCTTCTGTCTCACCAGAGCGATGCGACATGATCGTGCGATAGCCAGCGCGCTTTGCCATTAAGACAGCTGCGATGGTCTCTGACAAAGTACCAATCTGATTAGGTTTAATGAGGATCGCATTTGCGACACCTTCACTAATGCCACGTTCGAGCAGGCGAGTATTAGTAACGAACAAGTCATCGCCGACTAGCTGAGTAGTGGCGCCGAGACGCTCGGTCATGATTTTCCAGTTAGCCCAATCGTTCTCAGCAAGACCATCTTCAATTGATACCACGTGATAATTAGATACGAGATAGTCATACCAGTTCATCATGTCGTCGGCAGTTTTCCAGTCGCCATTAGTCCTGAGCTCGTAGTGGCCAGTAGCGAAACGCTCTTCGTCGCTTGGCTCGGTACTATAGAATTCACTAGCAGCGATGTCGAGCGCGATAACAACGTCTCGCCCGAATTCATAACCAGCCCGGCTGGTAGCTTCACGGATAAGATCGAGAGGCTCGTTATTACCTTCGCGTACGCGAGGCGCATAGCCACCCTCGTCGCCTACGGTGGTAGGATAGTTACGCTCCTTCAGCACGGACTTCAGAGTATGGAAGACTTCGGCCCCCATCCTGACAGCATCGGCAATATTACCAGCTGAGCGTGGAATAATCATATATTCCTGAAAATCCGTCGCCCAGGCAGCGTGCTCGCCACCATTCATAACGTTCATCATTGGCATCGGGATAGACATACTATCTGTAGTGCCAGCGATTTCAGCAATATATTGATAGAATGGCAAGCGATAGGCACGGGCGTTCGCTTTAGCGTTTGCCAGGGAAACAGCCAGAACGGCGTTAGCTCCGAGATTAGACTTATTATCGGTGCCATCGAGATCTAGCATTAGCTGGTCTACCACATCCTGTTCTGAGGAATTGCCCACTAGGACATCACGAATTTTAGAATTGACGTTCCAGACGGCCTTCAGGACGCTTTTGCCATTATAACACGACTCATCACCGTCTCTTAGCTCTAATGCTTCCTGGGAGCCTGTAGAGGCGCCAGAGGGTACTATGGCCTTGCCGAAGCCACCATTTTCTAAGAAAACTTCAGCTTCTACGGTCGGATTACCCCTGGAATCCAGCACTTGCCTGGCTCTTATATTAGAAATTATAAAATTATTCATAATTTTATTATACCAAAAACAAAATTCTTATGCTAAAATAAGTATAAGCATTTTTAAAGGAGGAGTTATTTATGACCGGAGACCCTGAGGGAACACCAAATCCCCTCAATCCGAATCCAGGCATGCAGTCTGGAAGCGCGATGAGTACAGGGACGACTAGTGGCACTACACCTATGCAGCCTGCTAGTTTCGCACAGCCATCTACTCAGCCAGTGGGTGGACATAATAATTATAGTGCTACATCTCGTCAAGCCAATGTGGCACAGCCATCAAGCTACGCTACTGCCGTGCAGCCGAATTTTCGTACAGCACGTCCTGTCAGTAGAGCAGCGATGCCAGTAATGCCAAGCGCGCCTGCTCGCCCGATGAATACACGACCAGTCATGGATCCAATGATGAGGCCACGCCAGGCTACTAATATCCCAGTAGAACACGTACAGGAGACGGCGAGTTTCGAGAGCTTAACTGAAGAATATGATCCATCTTATGACGAAATGGAGATGGGCAATACCAATGTTCCTAGCGCTGCTAATCCTGCAGTAGATAGTCGCTACGTAGCGAAAGATTCTATTGTCGAGCCTAAGCATAAGAAGAAGCGCTGGCCAATTGTAACTGCTATTATATTATTGTGTATAGCTATAGCTTGTGGTGTGGCTGCGCTAATAATTTTCCTCATGCCGAAGCCTGATGACAGGGTAGCAACTGCGATTTCTAAGCTACTTAATAATGGTTTGCCCTCAATTGTGAAGACTGATGGCGAGCTAAACTTCGTATATAATGGCAGCGATAGCGCAGTGTCACTGATTAATGTGGATTTTGACCTTACGGCAGATTCGAAGACTGGCATGAATGACACTTCGGCCACCGTGAATGTCACGATGAGTGATGAGACTACATTTTCTTTTGATGTAGACGAAGTGAGGATGAAGGATGGGGACACTTTCTTCAAGGTGGATAATGTCGCAGATATATTAAGCATGTTTAACACAGGAGAAGTGGAATGTGCAGGCGGCGCCACAGCGTGTGACGGAACTGACGAATCCTTATCTGACATGACGGGTGTATTTGACACTATTGATGATCAGTGGATTAAGGTAGGTGACGATTTCGTTAACGACGTAGATGGCCTCGGTATTTTCGATAATCAGACTACTTGTATGATTGGTGCTTTCTCTGACATTACTAAATACGGTAAAGAGATTTCGAATAAGTACGAAGCTAACCCATTCATCACTTACTCTACTGACAATCTAGGCATCGCCAAGAAGCATAATACTCTGTATCGTCTTGGGTTCGATACTGATAAGCTAACAGCTTTCGTAAATAGCATGGAGAACTCTGGTTTCGTCAATGCACTAAATTCTTGCGCCAAAAATGGCGCTACAAATGGCGTCGCCACAACCGACTCGATTGAAGATCTTTTCAGTAGCTACCCGACAATGTATGCCGAGGTAGATAATGACTACCGATTCACCAGAGTGTATTTTGATGCAGATACCAGTGATGGATCTACTAATATTCGTGCAGACCTTGACTTCTCCTATCCTGCGACTATGGAAGTCTATGCGCCAGACAATTATATTAATTTGAACGATTATCTCAGTACGACTTTCAATAACTTCTTCGACGGTAATGTTACGATCGAGGAGACCGATGTAGAAGCAGAGTAATATTCATATTTTAAGGTCATACATACAACTCATCTCTTGACAAAAATAGAAAAGTGTGCTATAATTAAATTATGAACACGATGCTAAAACAAAAATTAAATAAACTTCCGGTGGCTCCGGGAGTTTATTTTCATAAAAACGCAGCTGGGGAAATTATCTATGTGGGGAAGGCTTCGGTCCTGAGGAATCGGGTGAGGCAATATTTTCAGAA
>JAZQJM010000086.1:0-4058 GCA_045541635.1 Candidatus Nanosyncoccus sp. | reverse complement strand
TACATTATTACCAGTGTACCATCCCTTGAATAAGAAGTTATCTTTGGAGATATTTGGGATTACCAAATTATCTTCAATTGTTGCTTCTTTTGTAGCTTTTGTGGGTTCATCTGTGTCGTCTAATGTCCAACCAGCTTCAGTTAAAACCGTATAATCGTTTAGATTATTCAGTTTCTTCAGCGTGACTGTGTAGGCGATTGGTGTCCATTTTGCTACCAAGGTAGTACTGCCAGTGATTGTGGTGTTATTAAGAACAGTGATTTTGGTCGTCTGCTCTGTGTCGGAATCCTTGTACCAGCCATCAAACGTGTAGCCATCCCTAACGGGTGTTGCGAGAGTTACTGGTTCACCAGTAGTGAGCCAATTAGCCGGATGACCATTGTCATCAGTAAACTCGCCATCGTTGAGAGTATAGCTAATACTGAACCCAGTCTCCTCCCAATTTTCCACAAAAGTCAAATCGGACAGCGAAGCTGCGTCGCTAATGATATAAGAACTACCAGGATTAAACAGTGTTCCACTGCCGTTTTTAATGCTCCATCCAGTGAAAGTATAGCCGTCACGTACTGGCGCATCAGCCAAGACTATGTTCGCTATTGGAGTGCCATAGCCAGCCGAATACGTAGTACCAGATACCGAACTTGCTTCACCAGACTGCGTCTCGTAGTTTACCGCAAAAGTCTGCGCCGTCACCAGATGCGTCAAGAGATACGTCGTATACGTCGTACCCTCTTCAGGATCTGCCGAAGTGTGCTCTTTTACTACTACAAGTTGAGAATTATCGATCGGCTCTGCACCCCACATGATCGTATTATAAGTACCATCATACAGAGAAAACTGTGCAATGCCAGTTGTCTGATAAAATGCACTTTGCAACTTTTCTGCAGACGTGTAGTCGACATCTCCAGCATAATCAATCAAGTAATACTTATCAGTACCACTTGCTGGCTGGAGAAATCCCAAGCCTACCCAATACCCCCATCGGCCATTACCGTTTTGATGATAAACAACATCCAGCGCTGTTAGCCTAACATCGTAATCGATATAAGTCTTTGCGCCATCTACGGTTGGACCCGACAGAGAGTAAGCTGAAGCATGTCCACCAGACAAATCGCTAGGCACCCAGTCAGACATTGGTGCCACCGTCACATCGGGGGCTGCCGGCGAAGCAAATGCTGTCATCGGCACCATCGACCATACGCCCGTAATCACCATCATAAATGACAGTACGAGAGCAATTAATCTAGAAAAACTTTTCCTACACTTCATAACATCCTCTCTTTCCAGAAAAACAGTCAACGAGTAACACATGAAAAACCTAATCTAATCACCTTCTTTCTTGGTCTTTCATCTTCCTATTTATAAATGTCCTTGCCTGTAATCACAAAATGAGTAAGAAAAAACCCTGCATACCCACCAAAAAACAGACATTGCAATTATTATACACCACTAATGCTAAAATGTCAATTATAACATTGACAAATTGTCAAATCTATTTCTAACTATTGACTTTTCAAATTGATTATGCTATAATGGAAGCAGGTAGCGCCCTAATGGCGAGCAATTTAACAGAGGAGATTCAAATTCATAACAAGGAGGGTATACTTATGTATAATTATGAAATTAAAAAAGCCAGTAATCTAATGACGCTGGACGGCCTTAAGCTTAAACGTAAGACCATGTATTATTTCAGCAGGCATCACAGGAATCCACAGGAACTTCTACTCGAAGCTAGACGCATGCCTTATCGTTGGTTTAATGGTTACAGCACCAATAAAGTCAATGAACTCAGCATGGCTTTCGATGAAGCAGGCTACATCAGGCACGACTTCGACGAGGTCAGCTTCGGTGCAGCCAAGGTATTGTCCGAACTAATCGATGACGAGAAATTCATCACCAGATTAGAGGATTTCAGTTCCAATCTGGAATATGAAAAATATCAGCCATTGACAGAGTGCCAGCGAGAAGCTTTCCTTGAGACAGTTTCTAACGCGCTGACACCGAGCGAGCTGAGAGTCGCAATCGCCTATTATGGTTTGTCAAGCGAAGGCGAAATCACCCTTAGGGATATTCGCAAACGCTACAATTACAGCGTAGAATACCTTAAGAAAATGCTCCAGCGCATCAGGAAGAAATTGCAGAGAGTCAAAGTAGAACTGAGCTCCATCTGCCGTTTCAATGAAGGCGACTTAATAAAGCATATCGAAGATCTGCTGGACGAACTTAAGGACCTGTCTAATTCTCACGAAGTGAGACGTATGCGCCTTATTAAGGCGCAGCTTCGAGTCTTAGCAGAAGCGCCCTATGAAGCAGCCGATTATGCTGCAGCGCTTATTACACCGATCGAGAACGTAGGCTTTTCGCCGATAGTCTATCATTACCTGAAGCGAAACAGCTTACATACAGTAGCAGATGTCGTCGGGATGACCACCGACAGCTATAACAATATAGCCGTTACAATCCCGACTATGTGCGAAATCGCCGAGAGATTAGCAGCTCTCGGCCTCGAATCTCCTTTCTAACCAAAAACCCCGGTCGCTTGACCGGTGAATTTTGGTTTTGGAGTTATAAGTCATTTTCTAATGTTCTTGCATTCAGCAGTTAATAATGGATAGATGGCCTTATTTAGAAAATCCTTCATCTGCTCGACACATCTGCCAATCGATACATCGAAATCCTGCTCGAGCGTCATCAGTCCCCTATTCAGCTCCAAGCCATCAAATACATGAATCGCGTGCCCCAGCATCAGGTCTGCCAGTGCTAAAGCTTGCATATCCTTATATTCTCGTTCGTTGGCAGTATCAGTAGCTAATCTCTCCACAGCATATTGCCTCGCTACGTCGTCCCAAGCATCGACACTAAGTGCGTTAATCTTCCTAGTACACACCTTAAAAACATTTGAATCTACGCCAATTTCAATATCCATTTCTTCCTGCAAGACTAAGATATCTCTAAACATCGCCGTAATTGATGCGTCAAGCATCGACAGCGTGTTTATTATTTGCAAATCATAGAGCCACGGATAACTACGCCCAGATACAGAATAGACCTTCGTGTCCCCATAAGCACACCCTATCCCTATCTCCTCTGCTAGATATCTGTCTATCATATCACAGCTAGTCGTGTTACCACCAAACAACTTCAGTAAATTCTCTCCAGTACCAAGTTCGCCACGACACCCCACCAGTGTCATCCTAGAGATTAATCCATTAATCGCATTTAGCACCATCAAGAAATCCTGCAGCCACAAAGTCGCCTTCTTACCAATCGTCATGAATTCACTATTAGCGTAATCACTGTAAAACGTCCGAGCAGGTATATCTTTATATGCATCAGCAAAATCCGCAATGAACTGCATCAGTCCAAGCAATCTACCACGGACCAATCGAAGCCCATCATGAGTAGACATGATTCGCCCGTTTTCGATCACAAAATTCTCTGAAGTATTCAGCCCTACGATATCTTGATCAATATTCGCTTGCGCCTGAAAAGCCATTAAGTGCGCCATTACTACCGAGTACCCACCCATAATTTTCTCATTAATATATTCGAAATCAATTTCGTCTATACAACTTTCCAAACTGGAAATTTGTTCACTAGTAATCGGAAGCCCCAGCTTCTTCTCTGCCTTTGCAAGTGCCACCCATAGCTTACGCCAATACATAGCCTCCATAAGGGACAATTCCCTCATCTCTTGGCTAGTGTATTCACTCATAAGCAGATACGATATTTCTGCGCGCATACAATCCCCCCTTCCATGAAACGCGCCTCATTAGCATGATTTCTCGCATCGAACTCCAAAAACCGTAAAGTTCTAGATTTGTACTCAATTTTTCACCCCCTTTCACAAATCACAAAAGTAAGTATAACATATGGTAAGTATTGATTCAAGACTATCGTTAAGGCCCAATACTTTTGCAACAAGAATAGGTAGGCTCTAAACTTAATTAAATACTACTAAAACTAAAGAAAGGAAACATACCTATATGCCATATAGTAAAGGTAAATCAATAGAAAAGCAGGGAATTTCCGTTAGATATACAAGAGTAAAGAGACCA
>JAZQJM010000085.1:0-15002 GCA_045541635.1 Candidatus Nanosyncoccus sp. | reverse complement strand
TACCCCCTTAATATGTGCTATCATTTTCCTCCTTTATATAAATTCACCGTTTATTCTCTTCTTGCCACGATTATTCGAAAATTCATACCCCTGCACGGTCGGCCCAGCCTTATACATAAAACCACACGTAATCGCAGCAGCTAGAGCATCGGCAGCGTCGTCCGGTTTTGGCTTTTCTTTTAGCCCCAAATGCACTCTCACCATCTCTTCCATCTGTGCCTTATCAGCCGAGCCATAGCCAGTCAACGCTTTCTTAATTTCATTAGGCGAATATTCGTATACTGGCACATCGTTTAACTCACCGACTAATAATACTATGCCACGCGCTTCAGCCACAGCGATTCCTGTTGTGATATTTTTTGAAAAAAACAATTTCTCCACCGACATCACATCCGGCTTCGTCTCCTTCAATAACTCCACTAGAGATTCATATAATTCCCTCAAACGAAACGGTAACGGTGCGTCCACCGTAGTAGTCACTACACCGTAATCAAGTGGTTTAGCATCTGTACCAGTGGAAGTCTTAATCATACCAAATCCACATCTACCAAGTCCTGGATCCACACCTAATATCTTCACATCTACCTCCAACTATTTTACGTATCTAATCAAAGTCTCGCGCAAATCTTTCGCCGGGATCACAAATTTATCACGCACACTGGCCGGTCCAATCGCATGTAGAAATCCTAACTTCTTCGCTTCGGCGATTCTCTGATCAGTTCGAAACGCTGATCTTATCTCACCACCCAGCCCCACTTCACCAAACACCACATATTCCTCCCCCAATTTCCTTCCAGCCACGGCCGAAGCAATCGCCATACATATCGCAAGGTCAGCAGCGGCATCATTTAATTTCATCCCACCCACCACGTTTATAAAAATATCTTTATCGCTTAACCTCAACTTCGTACGCCTTTCTAGCACTGCGATTAGCAAGTTAAGCCTATTAATATCAAACCCACTAGCCGTCCTCTTCGGATAGCCAAAATTAGACTGAGTAGCCAGTGCCTGTATCTCTACTAATATTGGTCTATTCCCCTCAAGCGTCGCAAGAATCACCGATCCATCCGTATTTGTGCGTTCTTTTAATAGCTCAGCCGAAGGATTTAATACTTCCCTTAGTCCAGATTCTATCATCTCAAAAATCGCCACCTCATTCGTCGAACCAAATCTATTCTTAACAGCACGCACCGTCTTGAATCCACCATACCTATCACCCTCGAAGTTAAGCACCACATCCACCAAGTGCTCCAGCACTTTCGGTCCTGCCAGAGTGCCATCCTTCGTTACATGCCCCACTATCACCACAGCAGTATCGGTAGCTTTCGCAGCCCTAATAATCAGATTACCACAATTCGTCACCTGACTCACTGTACCGGGAGCCGAAGATATCTCATCCATCGCAAGAGTCTGAATAGAATCTACTATTACCAAATCAAACTCACCAGTCTCAATTGTCTTCGCAATATCATTGCCACTAGTCGAAGCAGCAAAATTTAGTCTCTCACTTTTCGCACCTAGTCTCTCAGCTCTTAATTTCACCTGTCCAGCCGATTCCTCACCAGATATATATAATACGTCATGTTCTTTAGCGATCTCAGCACATATTTGCATCAGGAGCGTCGATTTACCCATACCAGGCTGACCAGCCAACAGTGATACCGACCCCATTAAGATTCCACCACCCAGCACAATATTAAGTTCAGGAAATTCCGTAATAAGCCGAG
Source organism: Candidatus Nanosyncoccus sp. (assembly GCA_045541635.1). GTDB lineage: Bacteria > Patescibacteriota > Saccharimonadia > Saccharimonadales > Saccharimonadaceae > Nanosyncoccus. The sequence continues at coordinate 13,275 of JAZQJM010000085.1, read as the reverse complement.
CCTTAGCATCCGACGGCACAATCGTGCTAATCTTTACAAAATCAAGTTTCTTGCCACTTAGCTTGCCTTTCTCAATCGCCGACTTACCACCACCATCATTCAAAATCGCCTGCTCTACTAGCGAATTCCAAGCCGAGCAATTCGTACACTGGCCCATCCATTTGACATACGTAGCTCCACATTGCTGACAGACAAACTGACTCCGACTTTTCATAACAAAATCATACCACACTTTCCCCTGGAATTAAATATTAATATCTTGGGGCCAACTCATTCTGATATGTAATCGTAAGAGTATTAGATTCTGCAGCACCAGCCATGAACTTCCCCCAGAGTAGTATTGAAGTATCATAATCGATTATCTCTGCTGACATACCAGAATTTCTACCAGTTGCTGCACCGTACGTCCTACCGAGGTCAATACCACTAGCAATTACAGCGCCCCTAATTGCTAACTGATTAGAACGCAGCGCATCGTTAATATCAGGATTCTCCATACACGTCTTCACCTGACCACCAGCAATCACCACAGCATCAATTTCTTTCACGCCACAAGAAATATTAATATCACCAGCAGCATAGATTAGTACTTTTGGAATATCACCAGAATTAGTGTAAGCATTATCAGCATAATAGATATCGCCACTAATCGTAATAGAATAATCAGATTTTACCACATGCGTTACACCAGGTTCAATTATCGCTGCACCAATATTTATATTACCACCACTCTGCGACACGCGCACATCTTTGCCCGTGTTTGATTTTGTTAAAGTATACGTCCTTGGATCATTTAAATCTATCGTAGTGCCAGACGCAATATTATTGCTATCGTCTTCTTCCACATAATCAATTAGCGCCTCACGATTGGATACCCCCGTACTAATTCCAGCCCCACCAGTATAACCAGGCGTTATAGGACAAATCCCTGTACTAGCCACATCAGTATAATTGGCAAAACTTAGTGGCGTCCGTTTATTACAAAAATCTATCTTATTTCCTTCAGCTGCACCCACCACACGTAGCCCTGTAATATCCGTGAGCCCCATTGATGCCCCCGAGGCAAACAACTTCGCTCTGCCCTGCGTAATTACAGCCTGCTCTGCCCAAGAGCCATATAGTACCGTATTATTATTGGAAGTACCGAGTGGTAGGAAATTCTCAGCCACGTTATATCTACCAATATTGTAACCATATAATTCTTGAGTATTGCGCTTCGTACTCACCGATACATCAATATCACCCTCTGTATATAGACTACCACCATATACGTGGAAAGATGGTCTCTTCGCGATCTTGACACATACTGGATGTGCAATTAGCCATTCGTTGGAGCCATTAGGGTCGGTCTGTGTCCAGGAAGCACCAGAACTCGCTGGGAACACTGACGTAGAGAAGCAGATATAATCACCAGCATCCGCATCAAACACATTATACGATCCACCAAATCCTTCTATAATATCAAGTGAACCACTCAACGACCCCTGCGCGTTGAGAGTAAGCCCTTTCTTCTCATTATATACTTTACATTGTTTCGCATCACTGATTAAGCTACAAAGTTCCGTATCGCGCGTCCCACCTAAGATATTATCTCTACCAGTTACATCAGTCTTCGATACATACGCCACCAATTTCACATCAGCATTATCTACTTGCGTAGCATAAGTTGCTTCAAGCGCTGGATTTTCCTTCGTTGCTACCCATACAGTCGAGCCATTAAGATTGATTTTCTCACCAGAATACACCAGCTCCCTATCGTCATCGGCAATTTCCACATATGCCATTGTTAAGAAATTATACGGTACAACCACACGCGAATTATCCGACGCCGGCCCATAAGTAATCGAGTGTGTATAACGATTATTGGTGTGGGAACCATAATAGTAGCAACCACAAGGGTCATACCTCGTACACCAACAATGCCCCTCGCTATCACATGAACTACTCACACAACAACCCCTACAAGCATATGGCCATCTCTCATGTCCATGATTAGTGATTGTCGCAGCAATCGGCGTGCCTGTCGTAATTGTCTCACCGAAGTATTTACCTGGACTCTTCGTTAACTCCACTTGGAACGTATTAAGCGTCTCTCTCAGTGTAGTGTCCCCAATACCATATGACGCATAATACGGCACCGGATCACCAGCGATTGACCCTCTAAATCCTGGGAAAGAATCCGAAAACGGTGTCACATTGAAATAATTATCAAAATGCACAATCCCCGACAGTGGCCCATTTGTATTACTGGAGCTACTCACTCCCCAGCCATGTGCCCCATGTACATATGTCGTTTCCCGGAATGCCATACTCTGTACACCAGGATAATAACAGTTAATAAAGCGAATTCTATCCCCTGGCATCGCATATGTAACTGGTGCCCATCCACTATACATTCCAGTTAATCTATCATTGATTGCCCTACTTACTACCTGCGTTGTACTATTTTTATTAGGTATCATTTTACTACAGAGCGAAGGGTCATCTTCTATTTCAATAGCTGGAACATAACTATACACCACCCTCACCGTCTCATACATATTGCTACAAGATGAAGCATTGGCGCCATTACATCGCCCCACTAGCACCGTACGAGCATACAAATCACCCTCATCAGTTGGGATCGGAGTAACACCATCTACAAATTTGCCAATATCCAATGTGGTACGCATAGAAAGTGGGCTAGCCCAAGTTCCACGCGCCATATTCCTAGAATCGTCAATCGCGCCATTATCACCATTGACCCAAATTCTCGCTGTCGAAACTGCCCAGTCTGTACACATCCCCCAATAGCTAATACGTACGGTTCCACTTAACCGAGTTACATAAATCGTTGGGTTCACAGAACTAGACGACGAGCCAATCCATAACGCACAAGCCGTCGTAGTATCATAAGATGTCGCAGCCACATTACAAGCCCATCTTACCGAATCAATGCTACCTCTGCCTCCACTAGTATTGATACAACGATTGTAATTGCCATAAAACTGTGTTTTTGCCTCACACGTATCTGCATGAAAGGTCAAAATCGCTACAGCTATCGCAAATGCTCCGAATAAGGTTCTAATAATTCTATTCTTACCCACGAGCTCCCCCGTCATCAATTACATAGCCATCCCTCTTGAGTCGCTCTTCCAATATTCTTCCATACTCCTCTGCCGTAGCTTCATCACCATAGCTATAAGCCGCATTCACCACATCAGCTGCCGAATCCGTCGAATCGAATATCTTATCTGCATCTATCAAATACGTCAGCACTTCCTTACCAGCAGTCATTTCTTCATCAGTTTCCATTATTTCAAAAGCACGCTTTCGATACCCCTCGGCCTTCTCATACTCAGCCTTCTCTTCTTCAGTCATGTTTTCTTTACAAGCAGCAGAACCCTCATCAGTAATCACCTCATCAGTAATCACTTCACCACCATTTTGCTCCATCTGATTATCAGTCATCGATGAACCACTCCATGGACCATTATTAGAAATAATAATTATCGCAATAACAAGTCCCACAATCACCATCACAAGTGTCGCAAAAATCGCAACAATTAACATCTTCTTCTTGTTATTAGGCTTATTTGGTATCAGTTCCTCGCTTGTCATAACCTTATTCTACCATAAAATTACCATAAACAATAATATTTTTCCTCACAAATATACCACCAAGCATCATAACGCACTCAACTATTTACCAATTATTTCCACAATCTTTTTCCGCGACTTTTGTCCAGACTTTATTACAATCTGACTCTTCGCTACCTTGTAATAATCGGACAGCGCACGTACTAGCCCACTGTTTGCCTCTCCATCATGGGCTTTTTCATGTAGTCTCACTATTAGTCCATCATCTTCTTCTAGGACATTAGTACCAGATTTTACCCCCGGCTTTACGATTACATTCACGATCATACATACATCATAACATACTTGACATCGAAACACATCACTAGTCGAACCAGCAATTTTAAGAGCATCAAAAAGCCACCCGAAGGTGGCTTTATAATTATTTCTTATCGACGTTCTTTGCAATATCGCGAGTATTACGCCAAATCATAATAAACATCATAAACGCTTCATACACTAAACGAATCATAATAGGACCACCAATGAGCGTGATGATGAATGCTAGGAAGCTAGTACTAATAAGTGCAAATGATGCCAAGATACAGAAAATCGTACCAATATAGTAAATAACCTTCATAATTGGCTCAATCCACATAATCTTGAAAGCTAAGAAATCCTTTAGCCACTTTACGAACTTGCCCTTAGGCTCAGTCTTAGACTGCACAAAAAGAAAATATACCAAAATACCACCAATAATGGCCAAGACCAATGATACTATGCCCCATACTCCTAGATCTATGCCAGCTCCGAGAATGCCATAATCATAAGATGGTGTTGAATAGTATGATGTACTATACATTTAATAACTCCTTATTTTTACTCTACCTTAATAATACCATAAATAATTTTAAAAAGTAAACAATTTTATTATAATAATACTATGAACAGAGTTCCCCTAGCAGAAAGAATGCGCCCTACTTCACTATCCGAAGTTATCGGGCAAGACGAGATAGTAGGTGATGGCAAAATTCTAACCGAAATTATCAAGAAATCCGATCCAGTCAATCTTATTTTCTGGGGACCTCCTGGCACTGGCAAGACCACTCTTGCGCGCATCCTGGCCCACGAGTTTAACGCCGACTTCGTCGAAATATCAGCCGTTACAGCCGGCAAGAAAGACGTCGAGGAAGTCGTCGCCCGTGCGAAAACCAACTGGAATCTCCAAACGCGCACCATTTTATTTGTAGATGAAATTCACCGTTTTAACAAGGCTCAGCAAGACGCTTTTTTACCACACGTCGAATCGGGCCTCATCACACTAATTGGTGCCACTACCGAAAATCCTAGTTTCGAAGTCATTTCCCCATTACTTTCTCGGTCGCGCGTTGTAGTAGTCTCTCCACTTTCCAAGCCAGCCATCCTCGAAATCCTACGCCGTGCCTGCAACGCCGAGAACATCAAAATCCTAAAATCCGACTCTTCCCTTAAAAAGTCCAAATCAAGCGCCCAGCAAATTTCCGAAGACGCTCTCGACTATCTTGCTGAATTATCAGGTGGCGACGCGCGCTCAGCACTCGGTGACTTAGAACTCGCAATTTCCTTAAGCAACAAGATTACCAAAGACACCATCACCGAAGCAGCTGGTCGTAAAATGCCTGGCTATGACAAGAAGGGTGATCACCATTACGACACCATCTCAGCTTTTATTAAATCAATGCGTGGCTCCGATGTCGATGCTGCACTTTATTATCTCGCACGCATGGTAGAGGCCGGCGAAGATCCCAAGTTTATCGCTAGGCGCATGGTGATTTTTGCTTCAGAAGATATCGGTTTAGCTGGCAACGGTGCACTTTCTCTCGCCACAGCCTGCTTCCAGGCTGTAGAACGTGTTGGTATGCCAGAATCTGGCCTAATGCTTGCACACACTGCTGTCGCCTTAGCTATGTCAAAGAAATCCCGTGCCACCACCGATGCCTGGTTTAAGGCTAGAGAGCTCGCCCGTCACACCATGAACGAACCTGTGCCCATCTGGCTACGAAACGCCCCTACTAAGCTTATGAAAGATCTCGGTTTCGGCAAAGGCCAGAAATGGGAGGCCGGCTTCCACCTCGACAAGAATTATCTACCAGACAGTATTAAAGACGAGAAGATTTTCGGAACACCTGGAAGCTACGACCACAATCAATAACCTTATTCCAAAAACGCGCCAGATTGACGATTCCAAAGTTTCGCATATTCACCATCATTTGATAATAATTCTGCATGCGAACCTTCTTCTATAATTTTGCCATCATTTAGTACGACAATCTTATCCAGTCCAGCAATCGTAGATAGACGGTGCGCCACCACTATCGAAGTCCTACCTTCCATTAAATTAGCCAGAGCTTCCTGAATAGCCGCTTCTGACTCCGAATCGAGTGCCGAAGTCGCCTCATCCAGTACTAATATCGGTGCATCTTTCAAAATAGCACGCGCAATCGCAATCCTCTGCCTCTGACCACCAGATAATTTTACGCCACGCTCACCCACCATCGTATCGTATCCATCAGGTAGTCCAGCAATAAATTCATCAGCATTTGCTAATCTAGCAGCTTCATACACTTCTTCTTCGGTAGCATCCGGGCGCCCATATAAGATATTATCATATACACTCCGATGGAAGAGCGCTGACTCTTGTGGCACATAAGCAATCGCATTCCTTAAACTCTCCTGAGTCACATCGCGTATATCCTGTCCATCAATAAAAATCGCACCTTTCTTCACATCATCAAATCTAAGTAGTAGTTTAGTTAGTGTAGATTTACCAGAACCAGATATCCCCACTAACCCCACGCTAGTACCAGGCGCAATACTGAGTGAAAAATCCGAAAACAGCTTGTCTTTCTGCTCTTCGTGAGTAAACGAGATGTGCTCAAACTCTATTCCAGCATCAGTTACTTCAATAGGCACATCGGTCTTATCATCGATAATATACGGCATATCAAGTATCTCTACCATCTCATTCGCATCGCCAAACGCCCGATTCATTGATCTTAAGATATGATTAATCTGCCACACAGATGACAACAAACTGTTAGATAATGTAAATAAATATACCGTATCAGCAATATTTAACCCAAAAAGATTATGCCCCATCACCACCAAGAAAATCAACACTACAAAAGTCACCGATCCCAAACTATTCAGACTCAGATTACGATAGAAAGACGCCTTTGCAAGTCCCAGTGTCGCCTTCTTCGTGCGAGCAGTCGCCTCGGCAAAACGTCGTTTCTCATGCTTCTCATGAGCATAAGATTTCACGCTCATCACATTTGTAATAGAATCAGCCAATTGGCCAGTCATTTTATTTTCAGCTTTCGCCATTTTCTCTTCGTAATGAGTAGTCTTGAAGTATACTAGTGATGCCACTACTACATATGCTGCCACAAACGCAGTCATAATTGCACCAAACGGCGCGCAAATTACAAACATCACAATTAGCGAGAAGGCCGTTGTTAAGAACAACGGATACAAATCCCAAGCGAAGACCGACTTAAAAGTAATATATGCACTTGATAGCTTATTCGCCTGCGAAGTCAGCGACCCAGAGAAATGATCCGAATGGAATCTCATCGACTGGCGAATCACAGCATCAAAAGCCTTCTCAATTAAGTATTTACCACCCACGGCATCCAGATACCAATCTGTCCAATCACAGATGCGCACCAGTACCATATTATTAATAATCGACGGCACTAACGTCCAAGTAAGCACTCCAGCATAAGCAGCCAGCTGAAATTCACCAGCCGACAACATCCCGATAATATCACTAATCCCACGAGGCAAAATAATATTCGAAATCAACGATCTAATCGGAATCAGAAAAAGTAATAAAAAGGTAGCCCATTTCTTCTGCATCAATGCTTCCCAGAAATAATGCAAAATGCGCCCAAAATTAATCTTTTTCTTTCCCTTGTTTTCTACCATATGTATTTATTATATCATGTTATAATAGATATAGAAAAGGAGTTAACAAATGGCAGATTTTAATAAAATTCTCACCCCAGGCGATTACGAAAAGGGTGAACTTAACGTAGTAATCGAGATTCCTACTGGTTCTAACCATAAAATTGAATGGGATCGCGAACATGCTTGTTTCATGCTAGATCGCGTCGAGCCTATGGCTTTCGCTAAGCCTTGTAATTATGGTTTCATTCCACAGACTCTCGACGAAGATGGCGACGAACTAGACGTTCTCATGATTACTGATCAGCCACTTACCACCGGCATCTGGATGAAAGCCAAGATTCTCGGCGTTATGAAATTCGTAGATGGTGGCGAAGTTGACGATAAGATTATCTGTGTCCCAGCTGACGATCGTAACAACGGCGACAAGTATAACACCCTCGAGGATCTCCCAGCCCAGACTTTGAAGCAAATCGAATTTCATTTCAATCACTACAAGGATCTAAAGAAGCCTGGCACTACCGAAGTTAAATCATTTGAGGACATCAAGTCAGCTAAGAAAGTCATCGCTGACTCCATCGCTCGTTTTGACGAAGCACATCCAGAAATTAAATTCGGTAAAGACGTCGCCAAGTTTGCTAGCGACGCCAAGGATGCTATTAGTAAAAATATCGACGCAGCCAAGAAAGCCCTAAGCGACCTTAGCGAAGAGTAATATCACAAAAGGCGACCCTTACGGGCCGTCTTTTTGTTCACTAATTACCTATTCGCCCTCTCCACTACCAGATTCTTCCACGCTTTCCCCACCGTTAGATTCTTCTTCACTCGCTACATCGTCTGTACCTTCACCCTCTTCACCGTTTTCTATCTTATTAGTGTATTCTTGTATTCCAATTCCAATTTCCGTCGCATTGAGATCTTTATACTCATTTTCTGCCGCCACTATGATAATATATTTCTTATTTAGTTTTACTTCAGCATATTTTTCCGTATCTGCAAAAATTTCCTGATAATCAGCAAACACTTCTTCAGCTGCAGACTTATTTTCAAATTCAAAATACATTTCCATCCCAGTCACCGTATCGCCACGATAATAATATACAGCATGCGATTTCACTGGGACATTTTTGTATTTTTCTAGTTCTTCACTTTCCGTATCAGCATTTAATACATATTTCGTGCCATCCGACACGAAGAACGAGTCATTTAACTCACCATTTGTAATAATCGCCATTATCGTCACGATAGCTAATATCATCACGGCAATAATAAGAAACACAATCACATTTCGCTTCTGCTTCATCGCAGCAGTCATTTCACCATTTTCCATACATCATCTCCTGCGATTATAGTTCGCTAATTTTCACGCGCACCTGCTCTGTAGTGTCACGGTCGCGCACTGTAACAGCATCATCATCAAGCGTATCAAAATCCACTACTACACACTTCGGTGTACCAATCTCATCTTGCTTGCGATAGCGCTTACCGATATTACCAGAATCATCCCACGTCACATTAAGATATTTCTTCTTAAGTAGCTTATATACCTCGCGTGCTTTTTCTACTAGTTCTGGCTTATTCTTAAGTAATGGCGACACACAGAATTTATATGGCGCCAAATTCTCAGGCAATTTCAGCACTATACGCTTGTCACCATTCACTTCATCTTCAGTATACGCCGTAGCCATCACAGCCAAGAACAATCTCTCCACACCAATAGACGGCTCTATCACATGTGGCACGAAGCTCTCCCCAGTCATCTTATCACGATATTCTTGCGATTTACCACTCTCGCGCTGAATATTCATGAGATCAAAATCCGTCCGATAAGCCAATCCCATCAATTCTTCTTCGCCATTCGGATAATCAAACATAAAGTCAACTGTTCTCTTACTGTAATGTGCTCTATCCTCTGCTGGTACCTCTAGCTCATGAATAGCCTCAGCCTTCAGCCCCATTTCCTTTGTTAAAAACGCAATAAATAATTCGCGTATTTTCTCAAAATTCTCTTCCCAAGTATCAGGCGCCACGAAATATTCAATCTCCATCTGCAAGCATTCCCTATCTCTCAGTATGAAATCTCTCGGGCTAATTTCATTACGAAAAGCTTTCCCCTGTTGCGCCAAACCAAAAGGCAGCGATGGATAAATCGTATCCACCACATTCTTGAAATTCGTAAAAATCCCTTGTGCCGTCTCTGGCCTAAGATATGATGTAGATTTCTTCGCAAGCTCAGTATCTTCGACTGTATCTTCTGGCAACACTGCACCCACATGCGTTGCAAACATCATATTAAACTTACGAATCGGCCCCCAATTTTCCTTACCACATACCGGACATTTGGTATGTGTAGCCAGGAACTCTTCCGTACTCACCGATTCAGAAATTCCGTCGGCAATTTTATCTGCTCTAAAACGAGATTTACATTCCTTACATTCCACTAGTGGATCTGCAAAAGTCGCCGTATGCCCAGAAGCTTCCCACGTTCGTGGATTCATTAGTATAGCAGCATCCACGCCATACATATCATCACGCTCTTCCACGAAAAATCGCCACCACGCATCCATGATTTTCTTCTTCAGCGTTACACCAAGTGGACCATAATCCCAAGTTCCAGCCATTCCACCGTACACATCAGACCCCGGAAAAACAAACCCACGCCTCTTACATAGACTTACGATATCTTCTAACTTACTCATGTAATAATTATATCACAATAATTGAGTCTTATTGCGCCCCCTAGCTATATAAATACTAACCAGCAAGTTCTTGAGCGCGTTCCAGAGTCATGTCTTTATACATTGGCTCCGTAAATTCTACTACGATATATTTGCCATTCTGTCTCTTGCTCTTATACCAAGATTTGTTCTCAAGCTGATCTACAGCAGCGCGCGCTTCATCATCGTTCCTATATCTATAATAGACCGTAATCCCAGTCACCTTATCACCATCCGTATAATATACATTATAAATAGACTCTGGCTCGTATTCGGTACCAGCTAGCTCACATAACTCCACATCCATCCCAGCCACCACTTTCGTATCATCAGTCACAAAAGAATCATCACTAATCGGTTCCTGCCTATTAGACATCACAATGAGCACCACTACTACCACAAGTGCTACCAGAGTAACGAGCATACCAATAATAGTTTTTATTCCAAATTTCGCTTTCTTTCTTACTTCCTTTTCCATATCTTTATTGTAACACAATAGTCGTTAAATTATTTATTAACACTCCTCGCAATTTTCAAAATCATTGGCATCTTCTCATCCAAATTCTTAATTCGCATCACAATTTTTATATCGGATGTAAGCATTAATCTAACAATCTTGATAATATCACCATCAATATCACCATTTTCATTTTGCATCAATACTAGCTCGTGGGCATCCCACACATATTTTTCATTCGCCTCCAATTTGTCGCCAGCCTGATCTCGATACATATTCACCTGCTCCCCCATTGCCTTCGCATAGTTAAAGCAAAACCACGCCTCCACTATACTAACATCCACCCCATCATTTAGCGCATAGAGACATTGATCCACTATCTGAAAAAATTCAGGATTATCCGAACTTTCAGCCCCAAGACTGATTTTCTTCAAAATCATCGCAGCAAGTTCCATCTTATTAAAATCAGTCAATATCTTACTATAAAATCTCACCATTTTCGCACCAGTCACCACGGCCAAATCATTCTTACCAAAATGCAGATTAATATCAATTAGTGAGAACATTTCAATATTACCAGCCAGTCGTGACTTTTCCTTACGCACCGACTTCGCAATTGCCGACATCTTCCCTTCAGGTGTAATTAAGTTCAAAATCCTATCAGCCTCGCCATAATTAGTGCGCCTCAGTACATACGCCAAAGTTCTTACGTCACGCATTTTGCCGTGCATACGACATTATCTCCTCAGGCTTCATCGAATCTTTATTTAGTACTCCCACCACACCGTATTTTGCTAAATCCATCCCACCAAAATCAAGCGACGACACCACCACTATCGGTATCATGCCAGTATCAGTATAAGACACCATTTCGTTTAGCAATGTAAATCCATCCGGCCCCGTCAGTAAAATATCCAGGAAAATCATCTCCGGCATCACCCTGTCCGATATCATATTCATCACATTAATCGCATCATGGAAAATCTGCACTTCTTTACCCGTCTTCTCTACAGCCCGAGCTATACATCTTGCCATTACCTCGTCATCATCCACTACAAAAATCATCTCTCACATCTCCCATAAACTTGCTTGCCTCGAAATCGGCAACTTCACATAGAAACTCGTCCCATCCTGGTGTCTCACAGCGCCCACCTCAGCATTCATATATCGTGAAAATTTCGACGCAATATATAATCCCAGCCCAGACGACCCTGGCCTCATGGCAATTGAAGTAGGTTTAGCTATCCAGCCTCTTTTCATTTCTCGCCACACATCAGTCGGGAGTGCTGGCCCATAATCCCTAATTGTGATTTTGATTTTCTCACTTGTCTCATTCACGATTAGTTCAGCTTTCGTCTCCTCATCCGAATAATGCATCGCATTAAGTAGAAAATTATACACTACGCTATGCAGTAACTCCCGATTCGCCGTCACTAGCCTCGCTCGATTCATATATCTCACATACAAATCTCGATTATTATAGCGAAATAGATGCATTAGCTCCCTCGTCACATCATCACACACTGCCCTGACGGCCACTGGTTCCATTTCAAACAATCCGTCGCTTAGTCGCTTAATCTTCGTGAGATCATTTACTTGCCTAATTGCTCTCTCACTCACACGCACCATCTCATTACGCGCCACCTCACTAGGCGCATTGAGTCCATCCAGCGACAATGCCAGCTGCCTCAGTACCACCAGTGGCGCCTTCAGCTCATGCGCAGCTACAATAATCCCATCTACCTCCTGCTCCATACTAAGATTATAGCACCACTCTCCCCCACCCCTCAAGCACAAGCGTTGTGAAGAAGCTATCTCGCAAGAACTGTGAAATACAGGGTTCAGTATCAATGTAGATGCGAAAAATTAAGGGTCAAGTTCGCGAGCTACTTAGCGACACAACGGACTGAGAAGCCGTAGCCCCGATTATCGTAAACCTGAGGATTCACACCCGAGGAATCGACGTACAGGTAGTACATATAGTTACTAAGGTAGTACGTAGAGGACCAGAAGTAGCCGTCGATACCCTGATTGATTGCTGAACTACTGACGTAGTAGCCGGAGAGGGGCGTAGACAGTGCGTTACGGAAGTTAGTAGCGTTACTAGAATATTTCGTGTAAAGAGTTTGGTATTCACCACTGGATCCACCTGTAGGCATTCTCCAACCACTAGGACAAATGTCATAACCAGCATTGCTAGAATTACTACCCGTACATATTGTACCAGCAGAAGCAGCACAGTAATTGTAATATACACCTATCTTACCACTACCAGCACCATAGCTAGTTGTAGTATCTTCTGAAGAAGCTGTATTAATGAGTGGAGTATTATAGGTAGTAAAACCAGACGATACATTTGCTACAGCTGTTCCAGTATATGGACTAGACCCACCACCATTCTTGAGATAGCCTAGAATCTGGTCTGTAGCATTAGTAGTGTTTGAAGTCATCTTAGCTTGTACGGCTGAGTTACTTATATCTAGCCTTAAGTTATCCAGTAACCAACAGTTGCCATCAGCTAGCTTCTGAATCATGTAATCTTTTTCATCACGATTATCGTAAGCTACAGTAGGTTCTGTAGGACAATTAGCTATA
>JAZQJM010000084.1:0-15481 GCA_045541635.1 Candidatus Nanosyncoccus sp. | reverse complement strand
AAAAAAATAGATCTCCTTTATAATTATCTAATAACCAATAAATAAAATAAGGAGATCTACTATGATTATATACCCAAGTGAGTATTTTAGGAACTGGTATTACACAGATAAACACACTTCACGATTAAGGAACAGAGAGGTTGTAGAATATCGTATCAAAGTATTAGAGTTCTGGAATAGTTACGGAATAGATGCTGCTTTAGAATATGCGAAAGATTTGAACCCATGTCATAAATGTTCTAGGGCTACACTATATCGCTGGAGAAAAGCCTTAATAGAATCCGGTAAAAGAGATAAAGCAGGAAGGTATAAGTTGTCTGCTATAGACCCCAAAAGTACTCGCCCTAATCGCTGTCGTTTACCCATGGACTATGATGAATTATATATGCCAATTAGACAACTCCTAAGTAAGCATAGCACACTTGGCAAGAATAAAATTCATCGGATGCTTTTGAATATGGTGAAGAAAGGTAGTCTCGTCTTAAGCAAACTAAAACAAGTACCATCCGTATCCACTATTGGCAGAATTATCAAAACTATGCGAGAGCTAGGAAGAATTCCTAGCAAACAAAGACTGTCATTTAATGCCTCTACTGATAAATTCTATGTAGTAGTTAGAAAGAAAAAGAAAAAACTGCGCCGAGATGGATATAAGCCCAAGAATCCTGGTGATTTAGTTCAGATGGATGGAGTAATTAGTTACTGCTATGGTAAAAGAGTGTATATACTGAACGCTATTGATTATGTATCTGCAAAAGCTATTTCAATTATCTTGCCAAGCAACAAATCTCATCACACCGCTGAAGTCTTAAAAGAGGTTGACGAACTCTTTGGTTTTGAAGTAAAAAATATCCAAACTGATAATGGTAGCGAATTCATGGATAGGTTCGCAGAAACAATGGATAAATTAGGTAAAACTCATTTCTATAATTACGTTAAGAAACCTATGTGGAATGGTAAGGTGGAGCGTTTTAATCGTACAATGCAAGAAGAATGGCTAACGGACTCAGACATCCAAGTATTGGTTAGTAGCGATCGCATCAAGGCTAACGAAGAATTACAAAAATATATAAATTGGTATAATGGTGAGCGTCCACACCAATCTATAGATTACATGACGCCGAATGAATATGTGGTATACTTTAATACAAGAGGAGACCTCAAAAAGTCTCAAATGTCTTGAACCAGTACAACGGGGTTTATTTTTACTGAAAATCGTGATATAATGAGCGCAACGTGTCTTTTTGTAGTGTGGAATACAAATGGCAACAAAATAATAAAGTAAAAGGAGCATATGGCTACTGAGATTAAAGATTTGTCCAAACTTCGCAATATCGGTATTATTGCCCATATTGACGCAGGTAAGACGACGACTTCTGAGGCTATTTTGTACCGTACAGGCCTCAAGCACAAAATTGATCTAGTCAAGGGTGGCACCGGTGGTGCTGATACCGACTGGATGGAACAGGAGAAGGAACGTGGTATTACGATTACTTCTGCTGCCGTAACTGTTTACTGGAAAAATCACCAGATTAATATTATCGATACCCCAGGGCACATCGACTTTACTGCCGAGGTAGAGCGTTCACTTCGCGTACTTGATGGTGCTGTAGTAGTATTCGATGGTAAGATGGGCGTAGAAGCTCAGTCTGAGACAGTGTGGCGCCAGGCTACTAAATATGGTGTGCCTCGCATCTGTTTCGTTAATAAGATTAATCAGATTGGTGGTGATTTTTATAAATCACTAGACTCTATTCATAAGCGTCTTTCTAAGAATGCCGTAGCAATTCATTTGCCAATTGGCTTCGAGAAGGATATTTGTGGCGTAGTAGATCTGATCGATATGAAGGCTTATACTTATAAGGATTATGCTGATCATGAACTAACCGTAGGCGAGATCCCAGCAGACATGGTAGAGAAGGCTAAGAATGCCCGTTCTATGCTGGTAGAGGAAGCCGTCCAGGCCGATGAAGTATTGATGGATAAGTATTTCTCCGAAGGCGAGGAAGCTATCACAGTAGATGAGCTCAAGGCTGCGCTTCGTAAGCGCGTACTCGATGGTGATTTCTTCCTAGTGACCGGTGGTGATGGCCGTGGTGTGATCGTAGAGAAGGTTCTAGATCTAATGACCGATTACCTACCTAGCCCACTAGACCGTGATCAGGGACAGACTGTAGGCACTGATCCTAAGACTGGTGACCAGATTATTCGTAAGGCTGATAACTCTGAGCCACTTACTGCACTTGCATTTAAGATTGCTACCGATCCTTTCGTGGGTAAGCTCATCTTCATTCGTGTATATGCTGGTAAATTGAAATCTGGCGATACCGTACTTAATGCTTCCACTGGCGATAAGGAACGTATTGGGCGCTTAGTGCGTATGCACGCTAATGACCGTAAAGATATTAGCGAAATCGGTGCTGGCGATATCGCAGCTGTAGTAGGACTTAAGAATGTCACTACAGGTACGACACTTTGTGATCCAGCTAAGCCAATTTTGCTTGAGTCTATCGAGTTCCCAGATCCACCTGTATCCATTGCCGTAGAGCCTAAGACTAAGGCCGACCAAGAGAAAATGGGCATCGGCTTATCCAAGATGGCTGAGGAAGATCCTACTTTCCGTGTCCACACCGACGAAGAGACTGGTCAGACTATTATTTCTGGTATGGGTGAGCTTCATCTTGAGATTATCATCGATCGCCTGAAGCGCGAGCACGGCGTGGAAGCCAATACTGGTGCTCCACAAGTGGCATATCGCGAGACTATTCGTGGTACAGCAGAAGCTCAGGGTAAGCACATCAAGCAGTCTGGTGGTCGTGGTCAGTATGGTGATGTGTGGATCAAGTTTGAACCAAACGAAACTGGTAAGGGCTTCGAATTTATCGATATGATTAAAGGTGGCGTAGTGCCTCAGGAATATCGCAAACCAGTACAGAAGGGTGTAGAAGATACATTGGCTGGTGGTGTGATTGCTGGCTACCCAGTAGTAGATGTGAAGGCTACGCTCTATGATGGTAGCTATCACGATGTGGATTCCTCCGAGCTCGCCTTTACCTTGGCAGGTTCGCTCGCTACACGCGAGGGTATCGCTAAGGCTAACCCAGTATTACTCGAGCCAGTCATGAAGATGGAAATTACCACTCCAGAAGAATTCATGGGCGACGTCATTGGTGACATTAACTCTCGCCGTGGTCGCATCGACGAAATGGAAGATCTCAATGGTGGCGCTAAGCTCATTAAGGCTTTCTGTCCTTTGGCAAACTTGTTCGGCTACACTGGCGATCTTCGTGGTATGACACAAGGTCGTGCTGCTTCCTCAATGGAACTAAACGGCTACGAGGAAGTACCACCTAATGTAGCTCAAGAGATTATCGAGAAGCGTAATTCTAAATAATCGGCTCACACAAAAAACTTACCCCTAGGGGGTAAGTTTTTTGGGGCTTTAAGCCTATCTAAGTCTTTTTGATAGATAAGCAAAGCTAACTAGCGAGACTGTGATGCCGACTAGAATAGCTACAACAGGACTCCCGTTAGCAACAGCTTCGTTAGTGCGTCCATCTAGGAACATACCAGTATTTGGAGTTTGAAGGCTAGAGTTGTTCGCAATATCGGCAGAAGTATCTGGAATAATAACGATTTCCTCTTCGTCTGCTACGTCTTGATAGAATAGAACGTAAGTGGAAAACTTGTCGCTATAGAATGAAAATGTACCGTCACCATTGTCGGTAGCATCGAGGACTTCTTTTACTCCGTCATGATCGCGTACGACATAGAAGACACGCTTAAAGCCTTCTGGTACCTCTGGTAAATCCATCTCTTCAGGGAAGGAAAGGGTTACTTTGTGATTAGTCGCAGATTCAGTAATTTTGTCTACTGGGGTACCGTTTTGTTTAACGATAAGCTCCACATCATAGTAACCAAGAGCAGTGCCCTCTGAAACTAAAGCCTGATAGGTAGATTTTTCTTCATCGGTCAAGGTAGAGGCATCGAGAGTGTTTGACTCGATTTCGGTAGCATATGAATCATCGTCTTCTGGAGTGTCGGTTACAGTAATTAGAAAAGCCCGATCTTCGACATTATCACCATAATAGTGGATTGTCATAGTGACTTCACCTGGCTTATGAGCAGTAAAATCAAACCCCTCAACGCAATCGCCAGATACACTTACAATATTTTCATCACTGGAAGTAATATCGTAGAATGGCAGATTTCCAGTATCCTCAATTTCGTAATGTCTAGTCTTGACGTCGTCCGTACCATACGCAGACATGTAAAGATTTTCTAGGAAAGGCTCTTCGTAGACTTGGATATAGAGTCTTGCAAATTCGTCATTACTATCGATCATGGCTGCTGGGCCATCATTATAACCGTTAGAAAACGGGGTGTAGAAGTAGACATCATCTGCCCAGGCTTCATCACTAGCCATAATAACTGCATCAGAGACGTATTCGCCGATAATTGTAAACGGCTGAACTTCCTCGTCATCTTCATCGTAAGTCCAGTTTGCTACCTTGATTTCTTCTGGATTGTCAAAATAGCTTGATACGAGATCACTGAGCTTGACTGATGAGCCCGTAGGCAAATAGACGTCGATATATTCACCTGTGGCTGGATTCTCGTCAGCGTTTGGATCAGCGAAGACATGAACAGTTACATTGTTGGTATGGATGATATTTTCTTCTGCATCTAAATATTCACAAGTAGCCGTAGCGCGACCGACCTTTTTGCCGGAAATAATACAGCGATTATCTTCATTTTCGTCATAACCAATAATTGACGTATCGCTTAAAATCTTTCTTACCGAAACGGAATTAGTAGGCTCGGTAACCCCAGCATCTTCTAGGCCGACCTGATCGCCGACTTCTATGTATATTTCTGATGATGCTTGACCATCGCCACCACTAATCTCACCACCACGCCAGTAGGCCGAAACATTGCCCACGCTGGTGATAAGTGGCGCATTCATGCCAAAAAGCAGTAACATCGCCCCTAGGGCGCTTGGCATTCTTTTTCTTGCCATTTTTACCTCCAATTAGTTATTATTTATATTATAACGCTCGTGTTTTAAATAGACAAGTATTTTAAATTAAAATTCTCTTTACTTTTTTAGGAAAATAAGATAAAATAATAAGGTAGAGTTTTGGAGCTGGTTTTTATTAGCGCTCCAACCGTAATAACAAATAAAGGAGAAAGAATGGCAAATTTTGACCGTTCCAAGCCACATATTAATGTAGGCACCATGGGTCACGTCGACCATGGTAAAACCACTTTAACTGCTGCGATCACTAACGTACTCGCTAAGCGTCTTCCTTCTGACGTCAATAAGGCAGTTGCTTATGATCAAATCGATAACGCTCCAGAAGAGAAAGCTCGTGGTATCACCATCGCTACTTCTCACCAGGAGTATGAGTCTGAGAAACGCCACTACGCACACGTAGATATGCCAGGCCACGCAGATTACATTAAGAACATGATTACCGGTGCTGCACAGGTAGATGGTGCTATCCTCGTGGTTGCTGCTAACGATGGTCCATTGCCACAGACTCGTGAGCACGTACTTCTTGCTCACCAGGTGAACGTACCTAAGATTATCGTATTTCTTAACAAGATGGACCTTGCTGATCCAGAACTCGTAGAGCTCGTAGAGATGGATGTACGTGATCTTCTTAACAAGTACGGCTTCGATGGTGACAACGCTCCTATCATCAAGGGTTCTGCTACTAAGGCTCTTGAGGGTGATAAGGAAAACGAAGATGCTATCATGGAACTCGTCAAGGCTATGGACGAATACTTCGATATTCCAGAGCACGATCTTGACAAGCCATTCCTAATGCCAATCGAGGACGTATTCTCAATCAAGGGTCGTGGTACTGTAGCTACTGGCCGTATTGAGCAGGGTATCGTTAAGATTAACGACGAAGTAGAAATCGTTGGTCTTCGTGACACTCAGAAGTCTGTCGTTACTGGTATTGAGGCCTTCCACAAGACTCTCGATCAGGGTCAGGCTGGTGATAACGCTGGTCTTCTTCTACGTGGTATTGAGCGTGATCAGATTGAGCGTGGTCAGGTGATTGCTAAGCCTGGTACCATCACTCCACATACTGAGTTTGAAGCACAGGTATACATCTTGAAGAAAGAGGAAGGTGGTCGCCACACTCCATTCTCCAAGGGTTACAAGCCACAGTTCTATTTCCGTACTACAGATGTAACTGGTGAAGTAGAGCTCCCAGCTGACAAGGAAATTGTCATGCCTGGTGATCAGGTAACCTTCAAGGTTAAGCTTCTTGCTCCAGTAGCTATGAATGAACAGGATCGTTTCGCTATCCGTGAAGGTGGCAAGACTGTTGGTTCTGGTGTTATTACTAAGGTGATCAAATAACACTTTGGACTTTCTTTGGAAAGAAAGTCCAGCAAAGAAACCTAGTATGAAGAAAAAGTCAGGCGCATGTCCTGACTTTTTCTTAGTTTTATAAAAAATCGCTACGCGATTTTGAAACTCGTTCTTGACGAAGCTTTTTTCCTAAAAGTATCGTTAGTGGAAGTTCAGCAAAAGAATTACCAAATGAAAACAAAGTCAGGCACATGTCCTGACTTTGTTTTTGTTTTTTTACATTACTCTTCTGAATAGATGAGTAATGGAGATTCATATTAAAGCCGGAATTCTAGCTCTTAGCATCACGGTGAGCCAGACTATAAGTCTTAGGATTTCTTAAGATACTTCGCGAAATATTTGTCCGTTAGTCCGGCTGTGTAGATCGGGGGGTTTAGGGGGCCAGAATTGCATTCTACTAAAGGTTTACACGTTTTTCGAAGGAAAGAGACTTAATGAAGCTGCGCTGTCTCCATAAAAGGCTGGTGCAGATTAGCTATGTTGGGTACTAGCAGGAAACTGAAGGTCGTAATGAGGATAAATGCAGAGGATGAACTGTGAAAAGTATAGAGGTCCAGTATTAATGTGAGTGCGAAAATTAAGGGTACAGTTCATAAACTACTTGGCGGCGCAACGGACTAGGCAGCCAATATTTCGGTCATCATATGCCTCGGAATATATACGCGTAAAATCAGTCATAAAGTAATACATTTTTCTAAGGTCGTAGCATGAAGATGGCCAAGAGTAACCAGCTGTGCCAAGATTACCCACTGGATTCTCGTAATAATAACCAGAGAGTGGTATAGAAAGCTTGTAACTTAAGCTTGAAGAACTAGATAAAGACATATTCATGCCGTTAGCACTAAGTTATTTATTAGTTATATATCATACATTGCATATGAAGACAAGTGCCATTACATAAAAAGAAGGCCTCTCGGCCTTCTTTGATGATTACATCTTAATCTCTGCGTCTACACCAGCAGGGAGAGCGAGGTTCTGTAAGCTCTCGATGGTCTTAGGTGTGGCACCGAGAATATCGATGAGACGCTTGTGAACTTTCATCTCGAAAGCCTCACCACCAGTCTTATACACGTGTGGGGACTTCACTACGGTGAAAGTACTGCGCTTAGTAGGTAGTGGGATAGGACCACTGACGCGAGCACCAGTACGGATAGCCGTGTCAACAATTTGACGTGCGCTCTGATCAATCACACGATGATCATAAGCCTTGAGGCGAATACGAATAGTAAGGCCTTCGGATTTTTTGGATTCTGCCATTTTGTCCTTTCACCTCTATAACTTCAGATAAGCACTTAGATGGCTCGTCGGTGAATTTTTAGAGGTAGATAATTAATGATTGATACCCTAATTATATCACACTTTGCACGAAAAAGCAATATGGAGTATAATGAGGGCATGAACTTTTCAAAGTTTAAAAAGCAGTTCTATTTTAAGGCAGCGAATTATTTTCGGTTTTTTGCTAATCGCTCGCTTAAGAGATGGCACCCGAGAATCATCGCCGTGACTGGTTCGGCTGGCAAGACCACAATGATGAAGATGCTTGAGCATGAGATAGGCGAGAGGGCGCATTATTCGCATGATGCTAACTCAGCTTTCGGGATACCTTTTGATGTCTTGGGGCTAAAAGGAATCCGTGGTTCGAAGCTACGCTGGGCGTGGCTTTTTATGGCTGCACCGATACAGTCACTTTATTATCGCCACAGGCAGCCTTTCTATGTAGTGGAGATCGATGGCGAGCGCCCTCACGAGGCAGAATTTCTGGCCGAGTGGCTGAAGCCAGAGGTAACCATCTGGGTGTCAATTGGCACGAGCCATGCTGTACAGTTCGAGCGACTAGTGAAAGAAGGTAAATATAGCGATGTATCTGAGGCGATTACTGCTGAGTTTGCTAATCTGCCAGCTAACACTAGTAAGATAGTATATATTGACGAAGATTCAAAAGTAATGGTGGAAGCCACCAAGCATATTAAGGCCAAGGTAAAGCCGATTAAGAAATCCTTGATGAGAAAATACGTAGTGTATCCAGATTCGACAGATTTCACCTATGGGGACACTACTTTTCATTTTAACCATCCTGAGCCGAAGGACATCGCGTTTAATTTGTTTGTATTGCAGGATTTGATGAAATATTTAAAGCTACCTTTCAAGCCAGATTTCTCTGAAGTGCCAGTAGCGCCAGGTAGGAGCTCGCATTTCAAGGGGAAGAAAGGCATTGATATTATTGATAGTAGCTACAATGCACATATGATATCAGTAGCGTCGATTCTCGATATGGCAAAGCGCATGCATGCCGAGCATAAATGGCTAGTAATTGGCGATATCGTGGATCAGGGTTCACTCGAGCATCACGAACATGAAAATCTTGCAAAGTTAATTGCCGATGTGAAGCCTGATAAGGTTATCTTGGTAGGCAAGCGCACCAAGAAATACACTGCGCCAAAGCTGAAAGAATACGGTATTTCGGCCGTAGCGACGACAGACCCGAAGAAAGCTCTCCTCTATATCGAGAATCATATTACAGGGAAAGAAACTCTGATCTTCAAGGGAAGCCAGTATCTCGAGTGGATTATCGAGAAGTTACTAGCCGACCCTAAAGACGCCAAGAAACTATGCCGACGCGAGAAAGCTGCCGTGCAGCGACGTAAGAGTTGGGGGCTGGATTCGTGAGTAATAATAAATATGATCTCTATATCATTCATGGCTGGACTTACACAGTAGAGCCCTGGGCAAAGACGCTTGCGATTTTGAAGAAAAATGGCATCAAAGTAAAGATGCTTAAGGTGCCGGGGCTAACGGAAGAGAGTACAAAAGTCTATACAATCGATGATTATGTAAAATGGGCCAATCAGAATATCCCAGATGGCGCGATTGCATTGGGGCATTCTAACGGTGGGAGGATCCTGCTTAACCTCTGCCAGGATAAGCCTAATAAGCTAAATTATCTAATCTTGCTAGATTCGGCTGGCATATACGAGAAATCTCGCAAGAGGCAGATAGTGTCCACATTAGCAAAATTAGGACGCCCACTAAAGAAGGTCCCTATCATCAATAAGGCCTTCCATCGCCTAACTGGTACAACTGATTATTCGAAGGCACCCGAGAATATGAAGCGAACTCTGGAGAATATGCTAGAATCCGATAAGTCACTAAGGCTTAGTGATGTAACTACTCGGACTTTCATCCTATGGGGCAAGAAAGATACCACCACCCCACCGAGGCAGGCCACTAAGATGTATGAAGCCCTGCCACATGCTGAGCTGAAATTTTACGCTAATTGGACGCATGCACCGTATATTTCTAATCCAGACGAGCTGGCTAGGGTACTTACGAATCTTGTAACGAGGCTGAAGAAATGAAGAGGCATTATTTCCTAGGGTCTGGCGCGAATTACAAAAACGCCTGGCAGAATGTTTTTGTCCATGGCGGTAAGAAGGATCGCGAAGCACTGGAGATACATCTTAGTAAGAGATACGGTGGCGAAGCGATTTTAACTAAAAACGGACGAAGTGGACTTGCGATTGCGCTAAAAGCACTATGTAAGCGTGGCGATAAAGTAATGATTAACGGTTTCACTTGTTATGCAGTAGTGGAAGCATTAAAAGCTGCTGGGGTGGAGCCGATTTATACTGATATTAATGCGAAGGATCTGAATTTTGACATAGAGACACTTGAGGAGGCTTGTGGGCGCGAGGACCATCCAGAGAGAATCCGTGCGATTATTATCCAAAATACATTAGGGAACCCTATAGACATTATTAGTATAGAGAAATTCGCACACAAGCATAATCTGATGATTATCGAAGATTTAGCGCATTCGGCTGGAGTGAAATATGCTGACGGACGTGAAGCTGGGACGGTGGGGGTGGCCACAATACTATCGTTTGGCAAAGAGAAATCTATCGACACGATCTCTGGTGGAGCTGTTGTGATGAGAACGGCAGAGATTCAGGCGCTCGGTATTCTTCCGAACGACCTCTGTAATTTTGCAAAATTTCATCCTAGCAAACGTGCGAGATGCTCGGACGCCTTAAGGGCAAGATTCTACCCAGTGTTTGGCGCCATGTATAGGGGGCTGTCGCATGTACATCTACATGGAGTATTAATGAAATGCCTGCTTAAGATACACTGGGTGGAGCGTTCGGCTGACAACAGGCTAGACATGGAGCGCAGAATTGCGAATTTTGAAGCGAAGCTAGCTCTGAGACAGATGAAGAGCTTGACGAAGTCTGGTGAAGGGACACTTCGGGAGTTCTACCTAGTAGATAACAGGGACGAAGTGTTAAAGATGTTAAGAGAGGCTGGGTATTTTTTCGATGGGGTGTGGTACGAGAAACCAGTATCGCCAGCGCGCTATTATAAGAAAATTCGATATCCAGAGGATGAATGCCCGGTAGCGACGAAAGTGGCTGAGAGTATAATTAATTTTCCAAAGTATTATAACAAGCAAGAACTCGCACCAGCATATAAAATTCTAGAAAATGTAGGGATGCCCTGGAAGGAGACCAAATGACAGCCGAGCACAAGACGCCAGAAGCCGAAATTACAGAGGTGCAAAGTGCAGTAAGCGCTGAGATTTTTCCCGATGAAATTTACCAGCTCTGGGCAAAGACCATCAAGAAACACCCTGAAGCGAATTTCCTACAGTCGCCAGAATATGGGATAATGAACGAAATACTCGGAAGTAAAGCGATTATTGAAGATTTTGACGGACAGGGGTATGGACTAATGATAGTAAGACACGCCAAACGAGGTTGCTATCTAGAAATACCTTGTGGTCCACTGGTGGATTGGACCGATAAAAAGCTAATACGCGAGGTAATGCTAATAATCTCTGAAATCGCTAAGCGCGAGAAGTGCGGGTTCGTAAGAATTCGCCCCCAGCTAATGGCAACTGCCGAAAATCTCCAAATCCTAGCAAGTTTAGGACTAAAGAAATCACCGATGCATCTAGCTGCTGAACACACCGTGATGATTGATTTGACTCGCACAGAGGAACAGCTGCTGGCCGATATGCGTAGACAGACAAGATACGAGGTAAGAAGAGCAGACAAGCTCGGAATTAAGGTAACTAGCGGTGACTCGTTGTCACTTTTCCAGGAATTTCATCAGGTGCAGATGGAGACGGCGCATCGACAGAGTTTTATTCCACCTAGCTTAAAGACGCTACTGGCAGAGAAGGAGGCTTTCCGCGATAAGATAAAAATCTACGTAGCTAAGACTAGTGAAGGTGAAGACATTGCTTATGGACTAATTATTAAAGATGGTAACGAGGCCGATTATTACGAGGCAGCTTCGACTCCACTTAATCGCAAGTTGCCAGGTGCGTATGCCTTGCTATGGCAAGTAATGCGTGATATGAAAGCTGAGGGATATCAGAGATTTAACCTCTGGGGGATTGCGCCAGCTGGACAGCCTCATCATCGCTATGCTGGGGTGACGACTTTCAAAACTGGGTTCGGTGGCGAAATTATAGAATATGCTCCAGCACATGACTTGATTATTTCCAAGCTAAAATATCTACCAAACCTCGCCGTGGAGACGATGCGAAAGAAGAGGAGACATCTATGACGTCCATGTATAAAAAGAATGCGAGATATGAAGTAGTAAAAATATTCGGGGAAGAGGAGCGCGCGCTGAAAATTTTGGAGTCTGCTGAGCTAGAGGATAAATTCGATGAAGAGGAAATGCACGACTGCAGTGATTGATACCTAAGCATATATAATATAGAGGATGGAGCAAAAATGACAATAGAGATTAGAGATGGCGAGAATCGTAAAGAATGGGATGGCTTCGTAGCGAAGAGGCCGGAGGCGAATTTCTTGCAATCCTGGGATTTTTATGAATTCCATAAGGCGCGTGGCAAGAAAGTCGTACGACGACTAGCCTACGAAGACGGAAAAATCGTCGGCGCCTACGCTGGCGTTGTTGAGACGGCGAAACGGGGGAAATATCTCGCTATTGCTGGTGGACCGATTATAGACTGGGATGATAAGAAACTAGTGAAAGCAGTCTTCCAGGACATTCGGAAACAGGGGACGAATGATGGTGTAGTATTCGTGCGGGTGCGTCCACAGCTTGAGCTGAGCGACAGATCATTAAAATTAATGCGAGCGCTAGGACTAGTGAAAGCGCCGATGTATCTATCGGTGGAGTATGCTGGAATCTTAGATTTGACTTTGCCAGAGGACGAACTACTCGCACGGGCTTCACAAGGATTCCGACGTAAGCTACGCAAGGCCGAGAAAGCTGATATTACAGTGGAGGCATCCACTGATGAATCGGCGATTGATGAATTTTGCAAGCTCGAAGCGCTCCATGCCGAGAGACAAAAATACGTGGCGTTTTCTTCGGATTTTCTTAAAAAACAGTTTGAAGCTTTTTCTAAAAATGGTGAAGCAATTATCTATACTGGACGAAAAGACGGTGAGATATTGGCGCAGAATTTTATGATTTTCTATGGTACGGAGGCTAGTTATCATTACGGGGTATCTTCCGAGCTTGGCACGAAATATTCTGCTGCACCACTACTCCACCTTGAGGCGATGAGGGAAGCGAGGCGACGCAAGATGACGCGCTATAATCTATGGGGCATTGTGGGGGAGGACGAAAAATCGCATCGTTTCTATGGTGTGTCAGAGTTCAAACGCTCGTTCGGATGTGAAGAGTTAAAATATACACCAGCACATGATTTAGTACTGAAGCCATTACCGTACCAAATAACGAAAGTTATCGAGAATGTAAGGAAGAAGATTCGCCACATATAGAATGGTGGCGACTACTAATATAAGAGCGTGTCATAATGGAGTAGATATGACAAAAGAGGATTTTACAGATAGAGCAAGAGGAATGCTAGTAGGTCTAGCCATCGGCGACGCGCTGGGTGCTCCAGTAGAATTTTTGCCGGGGCCAGCAGACATACTAATTAAGGAAATGGGGGAGGAAATTGAGCATTTTCATGAAAATTATCGCGCTCCGAAGGGAGTATGGACTGACGACACCGAGATGGCACTATGTATTGCTGATAGTTTAATAGCGAATAAAGGCTATGATTCGTATGACATCATGAGGAGGTTCAGAGCCTGGAGCGAGGAAGGGTATCGTACCTATGATGATAAGCCTGCTTCTGACGTGGGATGCCAGACGGCACGCGCGATTGAAGATTTTACACAATACCCGGTAGTCTGGGCAGATACACCTAAGACGGAATCTGCTGGGAATGGTGCAATTATGCGACTTGCGCCAATCATTATTGCCAATACTTTTCCTTCTGCAAAATATCCGACACTTAGGGACGGATTTCTCGAGGGTGGGCTAGCTGTGGCGCCAGAAGATGGAGGTGGGAGGTATATCAAACTAGAAGATATCGAGCCAACTATAAGAATGGCTGTATTATCTTGTAGGGAAACTCATAATTCAATTGCTGCCGAGGCGACTACGGCGCTTTTTTCGACTATGCTATACTGCGCACTGCATGGCCTGTCCAAGAACAATATCGCATCGTATTGTTCGAGATGGATACGAAGTCAAGTATATGATGACTTCTGGCTAAAAAATGCCGAGGAGCTCGTGGGGCGCGCGCTTAACCCGAGCGAAGAGCAGTTCTCAAATCTCGGTGGATACATCGTGGATGCGTTCTCTATTGCGCTGTGGGGACTCATGAACTATGATAATTTCAAAGATGGCATGATGGCCGTAATTCGCCTAGGTGGCGACACCGATACAAATGCTGCCTGCTATGGTCAGCTGGCTGGCGCGCACTATGGATACCGAGCCATTCCTGAAGAATGGCGAAACGAAGTTTATCTAGCAGATGAGCTGGTGGAAATTGCTGATAACCTACTGGGGTTACCTGAATGCTCGGTGATTAGGACGAGATTCGAGGATGATGTGAGCTTCGAGGAGCCTGAAGGCTAAAGATAGGAGTAGCTCGGTTTCTAGTGGAGCGTGTCGGGATGGTTTAGCTTTTGGTGGGCTGGCGCGAGAAGTGATTTTGTAGTATAATAAACATAAGTATAATATAAACGAGGAATTATTATGGCTCATATTAACAGAAGGTTCATCGATAAACACTGGTTTGTGTTTATTATTCGTGGGCTGATAGCGAGCGCTTTTGGTTTTATGGCGCTATTTGGTGTAATGACTGATCTAGAGTTGGTCGTGTCAGTAATTGCAGTATTCTTACTAGTAATCGGAATCGTGGATTCGTTCAGTGCATTATACGCATCTGCTCATAAGCACGGCTGGATTAATTCAGTAATTGATGCAGTAATAGATATCGCAGCTGCGATTGCGCTACTGTTCTTCGCTAAGAATAATTTAGTGGGGAGCCTCGTGATACTCGCTATCTACACATTAGTATCTGGACTAATTGACATCTTCCACGGATTCCTCTCCACGGTGGACCCGACCGATCGCTTCATTCGCGTGCTAACTGGAGTGTTAGGTGCCGTGATGGGGTTCGTAATTATCAATGCTGGAAGTTTCGAAGTGATGACTTTTATCCGATTCTTCGGCGCATATATGCTGATAGTAGGTGTAACTAGCTTAATCTATGGCGTACATAATCGTGCACAAGATAGGGAAGATAGTGTAGCTAGAAGCGAAGCCAGGAAGCACCTCACTGTGAAAGTAGAAAATCACAAAACTGGCAAGACCACCATCCATACCCTAGGAGGAAAGAAGACTAGTAGTAGAACGAAGAAAACTAGCAGTGCTACGAAGAAGTCTAGTGGCACGAAGGCCAAGAAGGCTGGAGCTAGGAAGAAATAGTATTTCGTCTGTAAAATAGCGCCTACGATGGGCGCTATTTTGCTGTGCGTGGATTACGACTATGCTAAGAATAAGCCTGGACGGAATAGGCCGATAACAGTAGCTGCATCCATATAAGCCTAGGCATTATAATTATTCTTACAGAGGTAAAAAATCTCATGCTAATTATTGCGCATGAGGGGGGTTGATTTCTGAACAGGGGTGTGATAGAGTGGTGGACGGTTGGAGTAATTTAGTTTTGATAAGGTACGGGCCCCATAGGTGGGACTCGAGTTCTCACAAAACTGCGAGGGAGCCAGTACAGTGATTCTAGTTAAGCTA
>JAZQJM010000083.1:0-14890 GCA_045541635.1 Candidatus Nanosyncoccus sp. | reverse complement strand
GAGTACCCATTAACATAAATGGGCTAAGTATATTAAGGCTTAGGAAGAATAAGATAATAGCAGAAATAACAGTTGTAACGTTATATAGACTAATTCTAGCCTTATAAGACTGAAAGAGAGTAGCGAGATTATGAGGACGTAAGCTCCAAGTAAACTTCTTAACTAGGCGTGCGCCGGCCCTATATATATATATATATATAGGAGCGCATAGCGCTAAGTATAGCGCTTAACTTCTGTTTTGTTTTAGACAAGTTTAACATGTTGATATTTACCTCTCTTTTAGTATATGTATAACCTTAACTATAACCATTATAACATACTTTTGATGTTTGAAAGGATTTTCTTCCCTTCTATGATGACAAAAGCCCTACCTGGTGGTAGGGCTCTATGGTTATTTCTTAGACTTATCGTCTGGAGTAGCTGGGGACTTTGGCTCGGCTGGGGTAGTAGATGTAGTACCATCCTTAGAGGCGCCATCCTTAGAAGCAGTATCCTTAGGAGTGCCAGAGACTACCTTCTCGACAGTCTTAAGGGTGCGATGAGTGCGCCAGAAGTAGAAGCCACCAGCAGCGATACCGAGAATAATTACTACGGCCATGATGATCTCGGCTGGACCGGTATTGACAATTTCGTCAGGAAGATTGTCGCCATCATCAATGACACAGCCGTCTTTTTCTACATTAACTGTAACGGCATCTTCTACAGTGTCGCCAGTAGCAACTTCGCTATCATAAGTAAGATTAGCTGAGTTCACTAAGGAGAGCTTGCCACAATCTACGTCGTCGCTAACTTTGGCGCGATAAGTAATGTAGACTGTATTACCAGTGCCAAGAGTGCCGAGATTAAAGCCATTTGTCACCAAATCATCCGATAGTGGATTCTGAGTGGTGGATTCGTTTGCTGTAAGTACTACACTACCAGGAACGAGCGATAAGCCTTCTGGAAGTGCGTCCTTAATAGTAACGTTAGAAAGGGCCACATCACCAGTATTCTTAATGGTGAGACGGTAGTAGACCTCGGTACCTGGGGTGACTTCGGCAGAGTCGAGATAATTCTCGCCGTCCAGTGAGACGGATTTCTCTACGGAGCCGGTGAGCTCGCGAGCTTCCACTACGTAACTAACTACACCGTGATATTCTTCACAACCTGGAATGACGCCGTTTAAAGAATTAAGGCCGAGCAGGGCGCCTTCTTCAGTGAAGATAGTGTCTGACATTACGGTACCATTGGCGCCCCAGTCATTGTAAATCTTAGCTGAGCCGGCAACATAATTAAGCATGACTTTGCTAGTGTTCGTAGTGAAATATGCTTCGTCCCAGACTGAGAGTGGGTCGGAGTTATTCGCCGTGATAGTCGCAGAAACTGTGCCTTTCTCGCCAGCCTTGATGATGGTCGGGAAAGTGGTAGACATGCGAGTGGCAAGTGCTACACCAGAATTATTATGAGCAGAATCATTATAGGTAGCAGAAGCATTATTGTGGAAGTAAACATACACTAGATACTGCTTCCCTGGGATGATTTCTACTTCGTTAGTGAGATTAGTAACGTCAGTATTAATCTCGCCGATACGAACGAAGTCACGCTCATCGCCAATAGTCGGGTTGTTAGTAATAGAGTTGAAAGTAGGATAAGTAGCTGGATCCTCCATTGTGAAGGTGGGACGTTCTGGCCCCCATGCCGAGGCCGAGCCGACGAGACCGAGCGACAACGCCGAGACGAGGGCTAGGCCTAGAGATTTGATTTTAGTGGATTTTTGCATATTGTTCCTTTCTGCCTACCCTTATTGTATTCCTAAATCACTTAATGTATCTGTTAGTGCTTGGCTACCTGCCGTTGTAGCTTCGGAAACTGGAGTAGCCGCTGCGTTAGCTGCTTCCTGAGCTGCGACGTTCGGCTGGACTGGATTAGCTGATGCGTTAGCTGCGTTAGCGCCACCACGATTTTCGCTATAGTTACTATCTGGTGCAATAACGTTCACATTATTCGTTGCATTGCCGGAAACATTGGCCGTGCCAGTAGTATTGCCAGTCGGCTGCTCCACGGTGACGGATGTAGCTGCCTGGCTGTTCTCATTCTGTGGAAGGAAGTTCTCTGGAGCCTGGTATGCTGCTGGGGTGGACTGATAATCTGTAGCTGTTGGTTGCTCGGTGACTGGCTGAGTCGTAACATCTTCGGTAGGGGCAATGTTAATGCTACCAGTATTAATATCCTCTGCGATATCTTCGTTAATATTCTGGTCGATGCGAGTGAGGTTCTCGGCGTCTTTTGGAGCTTTTGGCTCTGGATTCTCTGATTCTTCTGGCTCCTCTGGCTGTGGCTCCTCTGGCTGTGGCTGCTCTGGCTGTGGCTCCTCTGGTTGCTCTGGTTGTTCAGGTTGTTCTGGCTCTTCTGTGTCACTACTATCTGGAGTCTCAGTGTCGTCATCTGGATTATAAATATCCGTGGTGCTACTGCTCGGAGTGCCTGGATTGTCTGGATTAGAGATATCGGTAAGGTCGGTCCAGATTCGATCATCGTCACTCTTTTGTTTCTCGCCTTGGCCACAATCGTCTTCTCCCCACGTGATTTCGCCAGTGTCTGGATTATAGACTGGGCAGATGCGCACTAACATATTGCCAGTAATGTTGCCACTAGCGTCTTTAAAGTAGAATGCCGTGTCTTGGCGATTTTCATTAGTAGTACAACGAACTAGCTTCATATTACCGTGAGTAGGAGTCAAATCGGAATTTGCTCTTACTGCAGCAGAATTATAAGTGGTGCCACCATCGCCTTCCATGACCATATAGAAGTTGTTATATTGACCCGAAATTTGGACATAGTCAATATCTGCATTATCGATTGCTTCCATGAACTGCTTCTTAGCGACTTCGTATTCTTCTGGGGTGAGCGATTCTAGGCGAGACTCGATGTCATTAGCATTAATAACACCCTTAAAGGCGTCAGGTTTATTAGTTTCTGGCATCAGGGCGATATAGGAAGCCAGTGACTCAGACTGATTGTCAGCGATATATTTTACGATATCCTTAGGATTATTCCCTACTACGCTGGCTACTTCTGAAATATTTGCGAAAGAGACTTCGTCTGGCTTGCCCTCTGATAGCCACATGCCTTTCTCACCGTAGCCATCCTTAATGCCGATGGTTTCGGCAGTCTCACCTGCTGCATTTACAACGTTAGCATGAGCATCGCTTACGCTTTCAGTCTGAGTAGGAGCTTCTGGAGCGTTACTGTTCCCTTGCCTACTACTAAATATAGCTATGCCACCGACGCCAAGTGCTGTAGCGAGGCCAGTCAAGGCAATAGTAAGGGCTTTTTTAAATTCGGAGTTTTTCTTAGATTCTTTGTCAATTGCTTCGTTTAGTGATGCTTCATTGCCTAGGTCAACATTATCTTCTGGAATATCAATATGAGCTGGAGCTGGATCTTCTGTCGAAGCTGGTCCGTCCTCGGTAGAACCATGCTTGATATCTAGCTCTGCGCCTGCAGAATTCTGTGTCTCGAGCGCTGCGAGCTCAGCCATGATCTCTTTACGACGAGCTTCGATGGCAGCTTTGCGCTCATCTCCAGAGAGGCTACGGATTTTCTCTAGGCGAGATTGCATTGCTTCATAGGCCTGCTTATTCTTCTCGTTTACGACAATTTCGTTAGCAGTGTTACCGATTTTCTGCGCTTCGTCATGAGAGATTTCACCAGTGTTGGTGGCTTCTGGGTTCTTAACTGTGTCGTTTACTGGGAATGTTTCTTTAGGCATTTTGACCTCCTAAGAATTCGGCCTTAAAGTTACTCATAGTGTCAGTAATGGTTTTCTCTAAATCGATGTTTTGGTTTTTGAAAAAGTTAAGGAAGGTGTCGGACGTGCTACTTGGATCCTTCAATAGACCATAGATGGTCTGGCGAGCATCCAGGGTGAGACTGCCAAAAATCGCTGACGAAATGCGATTATCAATGGAATCAATGAGCTGATTCTTAAGATTGTCTACACCGGCCGGCGCCGAACCTCCGTATTTTTCGGCAATGAGATTGTCGGCAAGCTGGCCGAGGATTTGCCGATCGATTAGATTATTTTCCATTATAATATGACCTTTCTTCATTTAAGATTAGCATAGACTTTTTATTTGGTCAAGGAATCGTGCAGCATAAGCTTATGGTGTTTGTATTTGTGATTGGCGATGTTTGTGGCTTCTTGCGAGAATTCTATAATCTCAAGAAAAACCGAACACTATGTTCGGTTTTAGTAATTTATGGTCTCACACGGTAGCTATCACTAGTACAGCTATTTCGTAAAGAAGGCAGAGTCGCTGTATCTTTACGGGATCGTACTTCACATTGGTAATCCTTTCCGTTAAATCATATACTTTTTGTTTCATAATAAGGTACTACTTTCTTCTTAAGCTGCGAGCTTGGCTAGTTCTTTTTGTCTGAACCTCTTCAGGCCTCCAAAGGCGATTTTGACTTGGAATTCTTTGATTTGTTCGGCACTTTTCTCGTCTATCGTATTTGGAGAGATATATTCTCCTTCCTCTTTTTCGTTATTACCGTAGATGGCGTAGTCTACGTCCACATCGTCTTTCCATCCTGAATTAACTACGTGATTTGGTAATTCTAATGTTTGTTTGTTTGCCGCCATTGGTGCTCCTTTTTGTTTTGACTTGTTTTTGTGTTTGTGTTTTGATATGTTTGTTAGAATGTTTGTTTTGTGTTCTAACTTATTTTCATTGTAGCACACTTATGCTTATTTGTCAATAGTGTTTATGCTTAATTTGGAAAATATGCAAGTTTACCTCTGTAAAATATTGGCATTTGCGACAACGAAGACTATGTAAAAGGTCGGGGCTAGGCTCATATCCTGGTCACCAAAAACTTCCTGACGGCTAGGTCAGGAAGTTTCATATAGTGTCTAACGGTTGCAGCTACGATGTCTTATATTTTCTCTAGCGAGATGGTAATATTATCACCTGCGACTTTTGCGATCTCGTCGTGGGCATAGTTGGTGTCTTTTGTTAGCTCGTCTGCTAAGACCTCGGACTTGACTAAATCAATATGCTCGGACGGAACATCACATGAGAGCGACAGCTTGATATGATCATCCATCTGGAGGCCGGCGTGTTTCCTGGCTGACTGGATAGCACGGACCAGATCACGTGCGTAGCCTTCCCTCTTCAGTTCTTCGGTGAGAGTCTTATCGAGGTAGAGAGTATCGCCGTTCGTAATGGATTTAACGTTGACTTCGTCCATAATAATCTGCTCATAGAATTCTGGAAGCTTGGCGCCTGGGTAAATGAGCGAGGAGAGTGGCTGACGGACCTTAATCTGAGCCTCGGTCTCGGACTTATACATACGGAGCGCTAGAGCATCTGTAATGATCTGGCGACAATTCCTCATGTCTTCTAGGACGTGAGTGTCATCTATCTCGGTAAGTGCTGGATAGTTAAGCAGGTGGACCGAGGAGTCGGAGCCGGTCATTTTCTGATAAAGCTCTTCGGCGAGGAAAGGCGTGAACGGCGCAAGGGTAATTGCGATCTTCACCAAGACGGTATAGAGCGTCCAGTAAGCCTCGTCCTTATCCTGTTGGTCATCATTTTTGTTAAAACGGCGACGTGAGCGACGAACGAACCAGTTAGATAAGTCATCGATAAATGGCAAAACGCCGTCCAGGGCTTTCGGTATGTTATATTCGGCCATGCCAGCGATAATCTCTGCTTGGACTTCGTAAAGTCTAGCCATAATCCAGCGATCTAGTGGGTTCTTAAGATCAGAGAGCGAGTCGCCTGCTGGCTGCCAGCAATGATCAGAGTCCCAGCCATCAATCTCGGCGTAAGTAGTGAAGAAGTCATAAACATTCCAGAGCATGGCTAGCTTACGATTGACATCAGAGACATCTTTATCTAGGAGGGCGAAATCCTCGCCTGAAAGTACTGGGCTAGATAAGAGCAAGAAGCGCAATGCATCAGCAGAATACTGATCCATAAGGACGTTAGGATCGGTGTAATTACCTAGGGATTTGCTCATTTTGCGACCATCATTGCCAGCAAGTGTCCCGGTAGTGATGACGTTTTTAAAGGCATTCTTCGCGCCGTGCTGAGCTTTCTTTCCGAAGGCACCAATCTCGGCCAAAGTAGTATTAACCGTATGCACATAATAGAACCAAGCGCGTACTTGCCCGACATACTCGACGATAAAATCAGCTGGATAGTTGCTTTCGAATTTCTCCTTGTTCTCGAATGGGTAATGAAGCTCAGCGAAAGGCATCGAGCCAGATTCAAACCAGCAGTCGAGAACTTTCTCGATGCGAGTGAAGTGCTCGCCATCTATATCGAAAGTAATATCATCTACCCATGGGCGATGGTAATCCTCTAGCTCTACACCGGAGAGCTCTTTGAGTTCCTGGTAGGAACCGACGACTTTTACAGTGCCCTTGTCACCCTTCCAGACAGGCATCGCCGTCGCCCAGAAACGGTCACGAGACAAATTCCAATCTGGAGCTTGTTCGATATTCTTAGCGAAACGGCCGTGCTTCAGATATGCTGGGAACCAGTTAATATTCTCGTTCTCGGCAAGCATAAGAGGCTTCTGGCCCTCAATGTCAAAGAACCAGGACGGAAAGGCGCGATACATAATGCGCTCTTTGCTCCTAGGATTAAATGGATATTCGTGCTGAATATATTCAATCTTATAGATGATTCCCTTCTCCTCGAGGCACTTGGCAATAAATTTGTTCGCAGCCCAAATCTGAATACCATGCTCGTCGGTGTCACGGACACCCATGGCATGAAGCCTATCTGCGTAACCTTCGGTGTAATAGCCGTTCTCGTCTAGCGTGTCTATGAAACCAATCTTATCGGTATGAGCCTTGTAGAACTCGTAGTCATCCTCACCATAAGCTGGGGCAATATGGACAACCCCCGTTCCCTCTTCATCTCCGACAAAATCTGCCGTAAAGATATAGCAAATAGTGCCATCTAGACTTTCGTATTCTAAGCCAGCTAAATCTTTACCACTGATAGTCTGCTCTGGCTCCTTGCCTTCAAATAAAACTTCAGCGCGCTTAGTGGCGATAATGAATTTCTCCCCATCGACATCGTAGATACCATACTCCATAGAATCACTAACAGCTAAGGCGCGATTCGCCATTAAAGTCCAGGGGGTAGTAGTCCAAGCTAGCATATAAGTAGGCGATGTAAACGATGAATCCTTAATCTCGAACTTAACATAGGCACTAGGGTCGGTGACAGTCTGATAGGCATCGTTATCCATAGTGACTTCGGCTTTTGATACTGGGGTGGCAAATTTCGTATCGTACATGAGGACTTTGCGACCTTCGTAGATTTTGCCTGCCTCATAGAGCTGCTTGAAAGCCCACCAGACCGACTCCATGAAGTCCTTATTCATAGTGCGATAACAATTATCAAAATCAACCCAGCGTCCTACTCGGTCAATAGTGGAGCGCCAAGTCTCAGAATTAGCCACCATAGATTCGCGAGCTTTAATAATGTATTCCTCGAGCGACCACTTAGTACCAATTTCGCGACGATCAGTGATGCCCAGCTGTTTCTCGACAAAGTTCTCAGCTGGCAGACCGTGACAATCCCAGCCCCATTTACGCTCCACTCGGTAGCCCTGCATAGTCCAATAGCGTGGTACCGCGTCCTTCACGATAGAGCTAAGCAAAGTGCCATGATGAGGCATACCGGTAATAAACGGTGGGCCGTCGTAGAAAACATAAGATTGATGAGCTGGACGATTCTCGATGGATTTTTCGAAAATGTGGTGCTTCTTCCACCAGTCAGTAAGTGATTTTTCGTATTCTATAGCCTTACGGCGTTCTCCAGCTTTATATTTCATAGGTACAATTATACCACTTTTCCCTGGTGGAGTCTAGAACTGAGGTATCCCGATAAGTGTCAGTGCTATTATTTCTGATGGACATCAATATGCTGATATGGTAAGCGTAACTTATATTCGGCTAGAGTCTTCGTAACGGTACCAAGCGAATCGCGACGGACTTGGAGCTTATTCATCGGATCGCAAGTGATGGCTATCTGATAATTAAGCACCGAGTCAGCAATCTGGCTCAGGCCTTGATAAGTGGCGCTCTCGACATTTTCTAGCTTGGCGATTCTATTGGTAAGTTCTTCCATGAGCTTATCAGCTACTGCAGGCTTGATCTCGTAAGGTAGGGGTACTGGAAGATAGATGTAACCAGAAACTACTTCTACCTGATCGATATTACGATTAGCAATGGAGACGATGTTCATAGTATTAATATCCTGAATCTTCGTGGTGTGAAGCGTAAGCGATAATACTTCACCAACATTATCACCAAATTTAATAACGTCGCCAACATTGTAATAGTTATCCGAAACAATCTCAAAGCCACGCACAAAATCCTTCAGAGCGTCCTGCAAGGCAAAGCCGACTACGATACTGACGATACCGACGCCGGCCAGCATGGATGAAACGTTAATACCAAAAATCTGCAAAATCGTTAAGAAAGCAAGGATAATGATTGCGCCACCGATAACATTACGAAGCATACGAAGATAGGTCTTGTTCTTCTTGCTGGAGAAGAACTTAGAATTCTTCTTCTCTCTCCTGCTGAAGATCTTCGAGATGGCTGTATAAAGCGCAATGCTGACAACTATAACAATAATTGTCCAAATAATACGCGCGAATAGGCCACTCTCTATAATCGATTTAAGAAAATCCATATGCTTATATTGTATAATAAGAGACCTCGTTAATCAAGGGTAAATCACGTCCACGCCACATTGCACGCACCTCACCATTAACGCCAAGCGCGATAATAGTGGGATATTCGACAATATCGTAAGTCTCGCAGAAGCCTGGCGCAGTGTCTGGATCGAGAGTCTCGATAACTTTACCAGTCTGACGGCGAAAGTTCTCTAGCCAATCCGTAACGGTACGAGTATAGTCTTGATTGTCGCGAAAAACACAAATGACACGCGAAGAGTTATTCATTATTCTTCTCCTTTTGTTTCTTCAATATGTTCTCAAAATCTTCTAATGTCTTGAATTCTTGAAAAACACTCGCAAAGCGCACATAGGCAACTTCGTTCGTCTCAGCAAGAACATCGAGGACAGCCTGGCCGACTTGCCTCGAAGTTACTTGATCAGTACCATTACTATATAGTATATCGGTAGCACGATTGACTACATCTTCTACTTCTAGCTCTGAATTAAAAAATTTACCAACGCTACGACGTACTGCAAGGAGCAGTTTATCGCGATCGAATATTTCTTTATTACCACTACGCTTAGACACCGTAAGTGATGGCATCTCGATGCGCTCGTAAGTTGTAAAACGATGCCCGTCTGGAGAGACACGGCGACGACGAATCATAG
Source organism: Candidatus Nanosyncoccus sp. (assembly GCA_045541635.1). Lineage (GTDB taxonomy): Bacteria > Patescibacteriota > Saccharimonadia > Saccharimonadales > Saccharimonadaceae > Nanosyncoccus. Next base: position 5,527 of record JAZQJM010000083.1, on the reverse strand, counting down.
TGCCATCTACCGTCTCGCGGCTTTCCAGGACTTTACTATCTCCGATTCGAAATTTTCGTTCCATATCCGCGCATCTCCATTAAGTTAGTTAATCCTTCTTTTTCTTGCGAAAACGCTCACGAAGAGAAGGTGGTACATCCATCTCGTCATCTGATGCGACTGGCTCCGGGGCTGGCTCGTTCTTAATGGAATCCCACATATTAGACTTCGGCTCGGTAGCAAAATCCTTAGCTTCGGTAGAAATACGCTCTTCCTTAATGACTGGCTCTGGCTCGGCCACTGGGGCTGGCTCGTTATAGTAATCGGAATCAAAACCAGTAGCAACTACAGTAACAATAATCTCATCCTCAAGCTCTGGACGGATAGATGCACCAAAGATAATATTAGCATCTGGGGAAACTGCACCAGTGATGACCTCAGCTGCTTCCTGAATCTCGCTCATAGACATATCATAGCCACCAGCCACAGAGAATAGCACACCACGAGCGCCCTCGATCTTCACTTCAATGAGTGGAGATTCCACGGCTTGCTGAGCAGCGAGTACAGCACGGTTCTCACCAGAAGCACTACCGATACCCATGAGAGCAGAACCAGCGTTCTTCATGATAGCCTTAACATCGGCAAAGTCTAGATTAATAAGGGCGTGCTCCGTGATGAGCTCTGAAATACCCTGAACGCCCTGGCGCAATACATCATCGGCAATCTTAAATGTCTCAAGAAGAGGAGTGCGAGGATCGATAGTCTGGAGAAGACGATCATTAGGAATAGTAATAAGTGCATCTACTTGGCGTGCGAGCTTATCAATGGCTAGATCAGCATTGGCACGGCGACGTGAACCCTCAAAAGTGAATGGCTTAGTAGCAACACCTACGGTAAGGATGTCGCGATTACGAGACTCTTCAGCTACAATAGGACCAGCACCAGAGCCAGTACCACCACCGGCACCTAGCGTAATAAATACCATATCGGCACCATCCAGGGCCTTGCCAATTGCTTCCCTGGCCTCTTCAGCTGCTTCACGGCCCTTCTCTGGGTCGCCACCAGCACCTAACCCCTTGCCAATGTGAACCTTCACATCTGCTGAAGAGTGATGCAAAGCCTGTGCATCAGTATTAACGGCTACAAATTCTACACCGGAAAGGCCTACTTCCTTCATCCGGTCTACAGCAGAGCCACCGGCACCGCCTACGCCCACTACTTTTATGCTTGCTTTACTTTCCACCTCTGTCGGTTTAACTTCTGGCATATTATTCCTCGCTTTATATAATATATACTATACACCTATGGCGAAGTTTTTTCAAGGGCGAAACTGGACCTTAGTCTTGTTATATAATTCGTTAGGTATCCTGTAAGTATTCTCGGGATAGGGACTTAAAATTTTATTATCCCGAGAATACCTACAAGATACCATTCTCACGAATTATACAACAATGCTTTAGTCCTTACTAGAATTTGGAGAAAATTTTACTAAAGAAGCCAAATTTGCCCTGTGACGACTTATGGAGCTTCTTAGACTTCTTACCTGGAGCTGGAGCGACTGACTGCTGCTCGGCTGCGAGCATAGCGAGGCCGACGGCCGTGGCGAATTCTGGCTTCTCAACAGCATCCGACACGCCACCTAACGATAGTGGAATACCAATCTTTACTGAAGCCTCGAGGGCACGCTTGGCAAACAAATCAATATCACGCATTCTGGCGCCACCACCGGTGAGGACAATACCCTCTGGGAGGCGCTGGTCGTATTTGGCTGATTTTAACTTCTTTCTAATCTCACCGAAAATCTCATCTAGGCGAGCCTCGACAACAGCGTCGACTTCCTTACGGTCGAAATTACGCTCAGACTTACCTTCCCTACCAATCTTAATAACTGGAGATTTCTCACTAGTAAAATCACCCGTAACGAAGCGAGTCTTAATCTCCTCGGCCATATCTGGGTCAATTGCAAGGACGATGGCGAGGTCATTAGTTATATTATTAGAGCCAGCAGGCACTACACCGACATATTGCAAGTCGCCCTCTTCATAAACAGCAACAGAAGTGGTAGCAGCACCGATATCTATTACAGCGACACCGTTCTCTTTCTGGCGATCAGTAAGGACGGCGCGCGCAGCAGCCACCACGCTAGGTACTAAGCGCTCTGCCGTAACGTCAGCTGCAGCTGTGGCTTTCTTAAGATTATCACAATTAGGGGTAAGGGCCGAGACTACATTGGCGCGCATCTCGAGGCGCGCACCAGACATACCAATAGGATCCTTAATACCCCCCTGACCGTCAAGTGCATATTCCAGTGGTACAACATCAAGCACATCACGATTAGCAGGGATACGACCGGTCACAGCGACATCTTCCACCCTATCGAGGTCATTATATTCAATCTCATGCTCGACCGTACCGACAGCAATCATGCCTTCAGTACGCGTAGACAACACCTGAGAACCATTAATTGAAACAAAGGCCGAGTGAACCTCATAACCACCCATGCGCTCTGCTTCGCCGAGCATCTTATCAATAGAGCCAGCTGGGCCAGCTAGATTAGCTGGGACACCCTTACGCATGCCAGCGCTCTTCCCTTCGTTATATCCAACAACAGCAATCTGGCCATCCTTCGTAACGGAAGCAATCACGGCACGGACGTTCTCAGTACCAACGTCTAGACCTGTGACAAAGCGCTTATTCTCATCCATAAGTTCATTGTAGCATAAAAAATTTCTATAATCAATTGAATCTAATAAAACTCTTGTCGTGAGACGCGACAGTCTGTTGGGGCTATTTACTTGGTTCTATTTATCTGGCTTTATTTGTCTGATCCTATTCGCCCCGATTCTATTCGTCTGGCAAAGTCAAGACTTCATAACCATCACTAGTAACCAAAATTGTATGCTCGCAGTGGCAGCCAGTAGAACCGTCGTTCATCTTCACTGTCCAGTTATCCTCTTCGAAACAATGGTTGGCTGGCTTACCGAGACATGACATTGGCTCAATACAGATAGTATCACCCTCTACTAGTTTATAACCATGGCCCTTCTTGCCATAATTAGGGATCCCTGGGGCTTCGTGCATTTTCTCGTCAATACCGTGGCCGACATAGTTCTCTATCACGCCAAGATGACCTTTTCTTAAAACTTTCTCGACGGCTGCGCCAATATCGCCGATGTGAGCGCCTGGCTTCACTTCGGCAATACCTTCCCAAAGTGAAGACTCGGTAACGGATATCATCTTCTTAACAGCTGGGGAACCCTTCTCCCCCACCATCATAGTGAAAGCTGCATCAGTAAAATATCCTTTATAATAGATCACTAGGTCAAAACTAACTTTATCACCTTCTTCCAGAGGCTCATCTCTAGGGACACCGTGCACCAGCTCGTCATTCACCGAAATACAGATAGCACCTGGGAATTCCTCTTCCAGCATATCATAGGCAACACCTGCACCACGGGCTTCAATCTCATGACGAACCCAAGCGTCAATTTCCTTCCCTGTCATGCCAGGCTGTACATAGTTCTTAAGATCGCGCAGCAGATTACCCAATATCTTGCCACCCTCGCGCATTGCCGTAATCTTCTCTTGCAATTTCGCCGAAGTACTGTTCTCAATATTCAACATATTAACTCCTTATTCTCCGTAACTCTTCTCAATCTCTCCACCGTTAACATCGTCTGATTGTTTCCTAGCCTCTGGGTCCAAATCATATACCGTGGCGATTAATCTGCCGGTAACAGTACCCACTTCGCCCACACCGTCAACACGACGAATTGGGATATTATGTGCTTCTAACAGAGGTAAGATTGAACAAATATTTTGTTCAAAAATCTCAAAACGATGGTCAATGGCAGTTCTCGTCTGGTCGTCAGAGCGCCCCTCAAACTCTGAGCGAAGCTTCAAACGCTCATAAAGCTCGTCCTTCGGTACCTCTAATATAATCGCGCCCTTAATCCTATCAGCCATATGCTCCATGAGCCACTTAGCCTGGTACTCATCCCGAGGGTAGCCATCTAGGATTAGGTCGTATCCTTCTGCATCGGCACGCTCAATATATGAATTCATTAGCTTAATCACATCGTCGTCAGGGGCGAGATTACCGTCCTTAATAATATCTTCGTAAGTGCCAGCATCACGAATGGCCTGCCCCACAGATATAGAGCGCCAACCAAAAAATTCCGAAAGAGCCTTACCTTGTGTGCCCTTGCCAGAGCCTGCTAAACCAAATAAAATAATCATAATACCTATTATATCATATTACATATAAAAATCCCCCTTACGGGGGGATGTTTACTTAAGTCCTAACTTGATACGCTCGGTCTTCTCGGCCTTGCGAGCTTCACGAATGATAGCTTTAAGACGACGTTCACGCTTAGAAATAGGCTTGCTGAAGCGCATCTGTGACTTCTTAAGTGGCATCATTCCACTCTGGAGGACTTTGCGATTGAAACGACGAATAATGTTCTCGTTTGCCTCGCCCTGATCTTTTCTAGTAACTTTAATAGCCATATTCTCTTAATTATATCACAGATGTGGAAAAATTACAAGAGGCGTGGCCATCTAATTTTGAGATGGCTTGATAGTTCACTTATACACCTGGAGCGCTAACTAATCTTCTCGGTTATTATCTCTGTGCTGAGTCTATTAGTTAGCATTTCTGTCTTAAGTTATGAGACGGCGAGCACTACGCTATTTAAAATATATTTTCAGGATAGAGGCCTAGGGTAGTCTCTGGATTTAAATTTTGGGATAGGGACTTGAATTTTGCAGAATGTCATACGCAGGACAGCCGGCAGAACCGTCCCTACGGGACGAGCCTGTCGGTGTCGTCTGGAATATACATTCTTCAAAATTCAAATCATTTTAATATCCCAAAATTTAATTCCAGAGAATACTAAACAATACTTGATGATTCATTACGCTTATGAAATTGATAGGCCTCCTGTTAGTCGTTCTCCTTCCCTATTTCGCAAGGCTTAGTGTGGTTCCATCCGCGACTGCCACCCGTCCATGCCACATCTTGCGCTTGCTTTAATCTCACTAAATTACTATTTGACTATTTCTAGGGGAAAACTCGGAGAACTACTTAGCGACACAGCGGACTGATTGGCCGCGGAACCGACGGCTGTTATTCTGAGGATTCACATTCGAGGAATCGAAGCTCAGGTCGTACATATTGTAACTACCGTAGTACGTAGAGGACCAGAAGTAGCCGTTGCTACCATGACCGTCCGCTGAATTATTGTAGTAGTAGCCGGAGAGAGGCGTAGACAGCGCGTTATGGAAGCTAGTAGCATTACTAGAATAAGCTGCATAGAGGGCTTGATATTCACCACTGGATCCACCTGTAGGCATTCGCCAACCACTAGGACAAATATCGTAGCTAGCATTACCAGAGCCTGCATTCTGAGCATAACAGTAGCTACCAGCTGTAGCTGCACAATAATTGTAATATACACCTATCTTACCACTACCAGCACCATAGCTAGTCGTAGTCTTATCTATAGAAGCTGTATTAATTATTGGGACATTATAAGCGAGGGACCAG
>JAZQJM010000082.1:0-2080 GCA_045541635.1 Candidatus Nanosyncoccus sp. | reverse complement strand
AGAAGAAATTGACTCAAGAGGGGCTGTTTGACGTGGCTAGGAAGAGGCCGATTGCGAAGAATTTGCCTCATATTGGAGTGATTTCTTCGACTGGGGCTGCTGGATATGCTGATTTTATTAAAATTATTAATGCGAGATGGGGTGGGATGAAGATCACAGTGGCGCATACGCAGGTTCAGGGGCTGGATGCGCCTGAACAAATGGTGCGTGCGCTGAAATATTTTAATGAACGAAGTGAGGTGGATGCAATCGCGATTATTCGTGGTGGAGGAAGTGCTGACGATTTGGCGTGTTTCAATGATGAGAAGCTGGTGCGTGAAATCGCTGCGTCGAAGATACCTGTGATTACTGGGATTGGACACGAAGTAGATGAATCGCTGGCTGATCTCGCTGCCGACGTGAGGGCTTCGACGCCGTCGAATGTGGCCGAGATGCTGACGACTGACAGGCGAGCTGAGAAGTTGCGAATAAGACAGAATATGGAACGGGCTGGGCAAATGGTGCTATCACGGATTCGTAGTCAGCGCGAAAAAGTAGATATGACTGTAAAGAAAGCTGCTAGAGGGATTTTGACGAAATATATAGAGCCTAAGATGCGCGATAATACTGAGAAAATGTCGCGAGTGTATGAGAAGATTGTTAATCAGTATTCGTTACTTGTAAATGAATATGAAGCTAAGAAAAAAGTATTAGCAGCTGTGAATCCTGAGAAGGTGTTGAAGCAAGGATATGCAATAATAAAAGGTGCACTTATTCCTGGTAGTGTTGTAAAAATTACAACATATGAAAATGAGATTGAGGCAGAGGTGAAAAATGTTACAAAGAGGGAAGGAACGTAAGAATGTAAGTATACTTATGGTATTTTGCCATAAGTAGCATAATAATAAAGAAGGAAGGAAAGAAATGGCAGAAACTAAAAATCTAAATAGCAAAATCAAAGAGTTGGATGAGAAAGTGGAGTGGTTCTACTCGGAAGATTTCGAACTGGAGAAGGCAGTGGAGAAATATAGAGAAGCTACGAAACTGTCGAAGGAAATTGAAAAAGATTTGGATGAACTGAAAAACGAAATTGAAGTACTTACGGAAGATTTTAGTAAATAATGGTATAATTTGATTATGGATAATGAGACTATGCCGTTACCAAATCAACCACTTGGTCAAGCTGGTGGACAGCCTGGGCAGGGTATGAATGGGGCGATTAATCCGGGAAATGGTCAGATTCTGTCGCAGCCAAATGCAATGCACATGGATGCAGCGCAGACAAATGCGATGTACGCAAATGTGGCGCAGATGAGTGGGCAGATGATGACGCAATCTGCAGCTGTGCCGACTTATAGTGGGGCCGTGAATCCGGTGACTGGTGTGAATATGGTGGCTGCCGAGAAAGTAGTAAGTGATGATAAAGGTGGTAAAAGTTCGCTAATTAAGACAATTGTGATTGTGGTGCTATCTCTTGTGTCGGTGACTTTTATTGGGTTGTTCATCTGGATGTTTGTAAGTTATAATGACGCACGGACTGATGTGGATGGGCAGATTAGTGCTGCAGTAAATGCTGCCGTGGATGAGCAAGTGATGAAAGATGAGGCTGAGTTCGCTGAGCGAGAGAAGGATCCATATAGGACTTTTGCTGGGCCAGTAGATTATGGCGAACTGTCGTTCGAATATCCGAAGACTTGGAGCCTGTATGTAGCGTCGGATGCATCGAATGGTGGCGATTTCAAGGCGCTGTTTAATCCAATAGAAGTCAATGCGTCATCGGCGATTAACGCGCTAAGGCTGACGATACGTGACGCTGCGTATGATACGGTATCGGCTGAATACCAGAAGGAGATGAATAAGAAAGATTCTGGATTAACTGTAGAGTCGATTACTTTTAATGGAATTGCGGGGGATAAGTATACTGGTAAAATCCCTGGCACAGAATTATCTGGATATATTGTAATCTTCAAGATTCGTGATAAGACAGCGATACTGCAGACTGATTCGGTATTATTCGAAGGTGATTTCTTTACGTTGCTTAACACGGTGAGGTTTAATGCATAAAAACTTTGGACTTCTTTCCGGAGGAAAAGAAGTCCAG
>JAZQJM010000081.1:0-2065 GCA_045541635.1 Candidatus Nanosyncoccus sp. | reverse complement strand
AATATCTCACTCTATGCTACTTGGACTCCTAATACTACAGCTATTACTCTAACTAATACTAATGCTACAACTAGTGGTAGTACAGACGCTAGAGCTACCTATGATTCAGCTAATGTCTATGCTGGTACTTCTGGTACTAGTACTATTGCCTCTCCAGTAAGAAGCTATACTGTATCAGGCTTTAGTACTAGTTACAATAATGCTTCTGGTGCTACAGTATCTAGTAGTAGCACCATTAACTACAACTACGTATTTAATGGCTGGTATACTGCCACAACTGGTGGTACTAAAGTAATTAACGCTAATGGTACTCTCCCTGCCAATGTATCAGGCTATACTGGAGCAAATAGTATAGGTACTGGTAATAACTATTGGATTAATACAAATAGTAGCCTAACTTTGTACTCACAATGGTCTAACAGCTCTATGACTCTCCCTACTATTACTAAGACAGGCCATACTTGTGGCTGGTCTACTAGTAATAATACCACCAGCATTACATACACTAGTGGCTATACAGGATTACACCCTACAAGCAATATGACACTATATGGCGTATGTGTTGCGAAGACTTATAATCTAGTAGTAACCGGTGACTCATACTTATCATCTATGACATTGAAACGAGGTAGCACTAGTGGCACTACAATAAATGGTACTAAGTCTGGCAACAAAGTAACATTTAGTAGTCTCACTTATGGTACAAGTTACTATCTCTACCCAGTCTTCACCAGTGGCTATGAATTCAGTTCCTGGGCGAAGACTGATAGTGCAACTAATGCAGCACTAGGTTCCACGAGCTCAGTAAACACCTACTACAAGATGGGCGCTGGAGCTGGGGCACTGACGCTTGCAAGTAAAAGCAGTAAAATATATCTCCAGAACGTAACTACTGCTACATGCCCTACTACTGCCACAACTGCATATGATAAGCGTGATGAGGAACCATATTTAATTCAGAACCTTGCTGATGATAAATGCTGGCTACTTGATAACTTAAGGCTAGGTAGTACAACACTTAAAGAAACACTCTCCACTTCCAATACCAATATGTCACCAAGCGTATCGTTCACATTACCAAGCTCCGGAAGCATCAGTTCTTATACGGCTGCTCAGATTAATACAGATTACGCTAATGATCCTACGACAGGCTACGGTTCTGGTAGTAATAAGATAGGCGTATACTATAACTTCTGTGCTGCTTCTGCTGGTACAATATGTACGAGTAGTAATTCTAGTAGTGCTAGTTATGACATTTGTCCTAGTGGCTGGAGAATGCCTACAGGTGGACCAAGTGGTGAATACCAAACTCTTTACACGAAATATTCTAGTAACGCTACTAATTTCCGTAATGCGCTGTCTACGCCCCTCTCCGGCTACTACAGCAGTAGTTCAGCGCTCCGTCAGGGTAGCGACGGCTACTTCTGGTCCTCTACGTACTACAGTATTAACTATATGTACGGCCTGAGCGTCTATTCCTCGAATGTGGGTCCTCAGGCTAGCAATGATCGGTACAACGGCCACTCAGTCCGCTGTGTCGCTAAGGATTATTTGCAAGATTTCTCTAACAGTGATGCTAGCGCGATGGCCGTAGGTGATACTAAGACGCTAACCGACAAGAGAGATAGTCAGGATTATATGGTAGGTAAGTTAGCCGATGGTAATGTGTGGCTACTGGATAACTTAAGACTGGGTGCTGAGCCACTGAAGGAAACACTTTCTATGTCTAATACTAATATGTCACCAAGTATATCATTTTCGTTGCCGGCATCTATCTCTAAAGGATTCGACTCCTATACCGAGGCACAGATTAATACAGATTCAGCTAATACTGTAGCAAGTACTAAATATGGCTCTGCTAGTGGTAAGATAGGTGTATATTACAATTACTGTGCTGCTTCTGTTGGTACAATATGTGCGAGTAGTAATTCTAGCAATGCTAGTTATGACATTTGTCCTAGTGGCTGGATGATGCCATATGGTAACACTGCTAATAAGTCCTACTATTACTTATATAATACTGGATACTCTGGTAACGCTACCAACTTCCGTAACGCACTGTCTA
>JAZQJM010000080.1:0-9183 GCA_045541635.1 Candidatus Nanosyncoccus sp. | reverse complement strand
GCTTCTTTTCTCTAATATTACTTCTTTAATTGCCTCACCCCGTTGCTTTTCTATTGATTTACCTTTACAATATGACATATAGGTAGGTTTCCTTTCTTTAGTTTTAGTAGTATTCAACTAAGTATAGAGCCTACCTATTTTTGTTGCAAAGGTATTGGACCTTAACGCGCATATTGACATTTTATAATATTTATGCTATAATTAATATGAAAGTAGGCTCATTCTATTGAGAGGGGGTGATATACATGGATACCACTTTAGAACTTTTAGATGAAAGAAAAATAAAAGAGATGCCTAGAGAAATATTCTTACAAAAGTTCATGCGCGACATTGCCCGCAGCGAAGCTTTTGGACAACTTTTTATCTTAGGAACAGAAGCCGACAAAGAAGATAAGGAGCAAGTTTTAAGTGACTTATGTCGGAACGGTTTCACTGTTACAAACGATGAAGAACTTAGTGAAATTTCCCATGCCGTATACCGGCGCGCAACATCTCTGAAGTAAAACTTTAGCCCACATAATCATGTGGGCTTTTTCATGTTATAATTAAAAAAAGTGGAGAAATAATGGAAAAATTAAATACATCAGAGAAAGAGCCAATCACAGGCCACAATACAGCAGCTAGAAAAATCGGCAACATCGCAATTAATATAGATAATGAAGACAACGGTACAGATACTTTTATGGAGAGCATCACTTTCCCTGCAAAAGAAGCATCGGATTGTCAGCTAAGTTTTAGCAAGCGAATCTTAAATCTAGAAGAAAAGGGCGAGAAGATATCCCCACAAGAATTTAAAAAATGGGAAGATGATTATGCTTACTATTTTAAGTTGGCAACCGACGCAATTAAAGACGAAGGTCTATCACTTAGCAACGTCCCAGATTTAAATAAGGCTGCATCCGGACTAGTAAAGGCTTTTCCATACAGATTAAGGTCTAAAGAGAGAAAATTAGAATTCGAAAAACAACTATCTACCACTATAGAAGCACAATCCGGTCATTTCTTCATAGAGAGAGATAGAGCTCTCCGTCAAGCAATTCTTGACGCAAATCTTAGCGATGAAGAGCGCACGTCTGAACTTAAAATCATGCGACAATTTATACCAGCAGTAGAAGATCATCTCTATTATAAGTATCTTACCAGAGAAGAAATCAACGATTATCCTGGTGGTTATAAACGATACGACGAGCACAGAACGACCGCCCACAACAAAGCCATACGTTATTTAAATAACCTCAACGATTTAGCGCGAAAATACGGCACAAAACCATTTACAGCGAGAAATTTCTGGCCATCAGACATGTGTCCGAATGAAAAATTCCAAGAATTACCACTACAAACAATTTTCCAATGCGACAGAAATACCGTAGAAGAATACTATGAAATAGTCTTCAAGTCAGATATACACAAGCAAAATCATAAAATAGAACAGGATCAAAAATACGGATTACTATAGAATTCGCCATCATAATTAGCATTAATAGCAAATCGCCAACTCAACAGTTATTATTTCCACACTCGACATTTTAAGCTCTATCACCCATGAGCACACCCAGGATACAGAGTCCACGGGTAAAGCTATTATTAATTAAACAACAATGCCCAAATTCGGGGATTAGTTTGACTTTTGAATAAATATTCTTGCGAAGCGCGACCAACTCATAGAGTCCATTCAGATTTAAAAGCCGTGAGACTTGGTCTTTTCTTCATACGAAGCGCGTCTAATACATAGAATCCATTCAGTACATTAATTTGTTGAATAAAATCGCGAAGACTGGGTGTTTTATTCTTGCGAAGCGCGATTATCAACTATATTTTTATTTGAGAATAAAAGCTGTCGAGGCAGTATTTTCTCTTGTCGAAGCGCGACCAATTCATGTAATCCATTCAGATTTAAAAGCCGGCAGATTGGTCTTTTCTTCATGCGAAGCGCGTCTAACTATATTTTTATTTGAGAATAAAAGCTGCCGAGGCAGTATTTTCTCTTGCTAGAGTGCGACCAATTCATAGAATCCATTCAGATTTAAAAGCCGGCAGATTGGTCTTTTCTTCATGCGAAGCGCGTCTAATGGACGAGCAAGCATGAAAAAAGGCCGAGATGCCGGCTTTTAAACTGAATGGTGGTGCCCGAGATGGGACTTGAACCCATATGGTTTCCCATTCGATTTTAAGTCGAACGCGTATACCAATTCCGCCACTCGGGCTTCCCCCCATTATACCACATTCACCCCATTTACAAAAGCAGAAACTTCACCAACTGATATCCACCCACAATCACAATACTAGCTATAGCAGCCACCACTGTATTCTTGACTCGGAATCTACTTTTCTTGCCATACATAATAGCACCCCAGAGAGCCAGCACAGCTAGACCCAGCGACACCACCCCAGAAATTCCAGATATCGCTACCGGTATACCGACAATTACAGCACTTGCCATTCCGAGGTTGTTTACTATGCTTATCATCTGAGCTGCCACAGATAGTAGCCCCATCACCACAGAAAACATCGCTAGAATAACGCTAATATTGGCAAGTCTCTCAGCACCTCTCATTACGACGTTCGGATCACGGGTGTATCCTCGCACCTTAGCATCACCCAGAGCAAGATATGCCGAGTTACGTTTCATCTCTTTTTCATCTTCAGAGCGTAGCGCCTCGGCAGCTTTCTCTCGTTCAACTTTAATACGCTGATATTTCTCTATTTCTCCATCGTCCATAGCGATATTACATTAGATATTGTACAGCATTATTGCCAGCAATCGCCCCATCCGACGCGGCAGTCACGAGCTGTCTTAATTCCTTCGCGCGACAATCTCCAGCTACAAAAACCCCAGGAGCACTAGCTTTGCAGTCCTCTCCAGCAACCACATAGCCACCATCATCAAGGTCCACCACCCCAGTAAAAATATCCGTCTCCGGAATACGTCCCACTGCTACGAATACGCCATCTACATCAAGCGTGCGCTCTTCATCATCAGCAACAGACTTAATCTTAAGTCCAGAGACTTTAGCATCCCCGATCACTTCCATGGGCGTATACGGAATCACAAATTCCACATTGTCGCAGCTTCGCAGTTTGTCCACCAGCACAGCCTCAGCCCGAAATCCCTCCCTACGATGTACGAGATATACTTTTTTGCAAATTCCAGAAAGATACAGCGCATCTTGAAATGCCGTATTGCCACCTCCCACTACCACTACATCCTTATCGCGATAGAAAGCTCCATCACAAGTAGCACAGAAAGATACACCCCTTCCGATATATTTCTCTTCACCAGCTACCCCTAGTCTTCGCTCTTCCGAACCTACAGCAATAATTATCGCACCACACGAATAATCACCATCATCAGTTTTCACAATCCAAACTGGCTTATCACTGTCATCACCCCAGTTATCGGAAAGTACACCGGCGCCTTTTTCAATTCCTAATACTTTAGAGTATTCAATTTCTGCTCCTAGTTTATCCATCTGGTGATATATTTTCTGAGACAAGTCTACTCCAGACACCCCATAATCCCCAGGCCAATTTTCAATATCTGGCGTATTAATTATCTGGCCACCCTGCGTCTTCTCTTCTAATACTAGGACGCTTTTACCACCACGCACCACATAGATTGCAGCAGTCATGCCAGCAATACCAGCCCCGATTATAATTACATCGTAATTTTTCATTTACAAACCCAGCATTTTCTCAAGCTTCTTAAGAGGCACAGCACCCACTTCGCGCTTCACTTCTTCACTATCTTTGAGTACCACGAAACACGGTATCGACGATACTCCATATCTCTCAGCCATCTCCTCCTCGTCATCAATATTAATAGCCGTCACTTTCACCTCTGGATGAGCAGCATGAAATTCCTCCATTACCGGCTTCATCATCTGGCATGGCCCACACCAATCCGCGTAAAAATCCAATAGTTCCATCATATTAACTCCTTAATTTTATCTTCAAAATCTTTAGGCTCGTCCGTCGGCCCAAATCTATACACTACCTTTCCATCCCTATCAACCACAAACTTCGTAAAATTCCACTTAATAAACCCTTTCTCCTTGCTAGCTCCTGGGATTTTCTCGATCGCTTTCATCGCTAGCTTATTTTTCATACCCTTAGGCTCTGGATCTTCCGAAATCTCCCCTTTAAGATATACCCAAACTGGCTCAGCTTCATCCCCATTTACCTCACATTTAGCTAGCTGGTCAAATTGAGTTTTATATTTCGCCGTGCAAAACTCATGTATTTCGTTATTATCACCAGGCGCCTGATGACCGAATTGATTACAAGGAAAATCTAATACCTCTAGCCCCTTATCATGTAATTCCTCGTAAATCTTTTCAATCCCTTCATATTGAGGCGTAAAACCACATCCAGTCGCTGTATTCACAATGAGTAGTACCTTGCCCTTAAGTGTCGCAAGATCAAGCTCACCACCATCACGCTTCTTCACTTTATAATCATATATACTTGCCATATTCGCTCCTTAGTTATTATCATTATACCATGTCATATTTAAAACAACCTTAAATCCCCACATTAGCAAACCCATCAAAATCATTATAACCAATATTTGAAACGAAATTCACTTCCGTTTCGGCTTTCAATTTGTAATCCTTTTATCGGACCTTCTTTCCTGAAAATCCACTCAGCCAAACCACCCATAGAATCCTAAGAGGATCCTATGGCTAAAATCAAAAATTGAAATGGAATATTTGTTTTCCTTACTGACCTTTCTTGCTGGACTTCTTTCCTCCAGAAAAAAGTCCAAAGGCTTAAAACGCGATAATAGAGATGCTGGGCGAGGCGAAAGGAGCAGCGGAGTGAGTCGTACTAAATGTACGACGAATGAGCAGCGCACCTTTCAGCACCTTTCAACAAAGCCCAACGTCATAAAAGTCATTATTTGGGATGCTGGACGAGAAAAGAGGAGCAACGGAGCGAACCGTACTAAACGTACGGAGAGCGAGTAGCGCATCTCTTGACGAAGTCCAGCGCCCAAAGAATGGCTTTTATCACACTTTGTTGATAACCGGTATAACAATCGGCGTATGCCCAGTCGCATCGAAAAGAATATGCGTAATATCTTCCTTAATTTCTTCCTTCAAGACTTTCATCTCTGGATCCGTAGCAATAGATTTATCCGTCTTTTGCCTCAGGTAATGTCTAATTTTACCAATTAATTCTTCCGAATTGTCTAGGTAGATAAACGCACGCGACACAATATCAGGAGTCTTCATTAAGTGTCCAGTCTTTTTATTAAGCGTAAGTACAATCACAAAAATTCCTTCACGCGAGATATGGATCCTATCCTTCACCACAGCCTCATGTACTGGCTGATCGGCATCATCAAATAGCTTATTCCCCACCTGAATACGACCACTCTTGCGTATAGTCTTATCTGGCATCAGTTCCACAATATCGCCGTCATCAGACACGATAATTCTATCATGAGGAATCCCAATCACGTTTTCTGCCATCTCGGCATTATGCTCTAGCATATAGAATTCACCGTGATAAGGCATATAATTCTTAGGTGCCAGCCTCGTCACAAAATCTACATGATCTTCATAATAAGCATGACCAGACAGGTGCAGAGGACCAATATTTGTAAGATGCGTCTTACCATTTTGAATTACTTGCGCGCCCTCACGGAGCAACCCATCCACAGTTGAAACCACGTGTGGCTCGTTACCAGGAATCGGATTAGATGAGAAAACAATTGTATCAGTTGGCTTGATTTTAATATATTTATGAGCACCAGTCACCATACGATTAAGCACGGCATTTAGTTCACCCTGCGACCCAGTACACACTACACACACCTTATCATCTGGAAGTTTAATAATATCTTCCATCTTCATAATGGTGTCTTTTGGCACTTTTATCGACTTAGCCCTGAGTGCCACTTCAACGTTATTAATCATCGAAAATCCAGAAAACGCCACCTTACGTCCACGCTTCGCAGCCTCTTTCAGAATCAGCTCGATACGCGAAATCTGCGACGAGAAGCACGAAATAATCACACGCCCATTCACATAGTGATCCATCACGCGTCCCAAATTCTCACCCACGTCATACTCAGAATGAGGATGTCTACCAGGAGAATCTATATTGGTGGACTCATTAACCAGCAAATCCACTCCTTCCGTCGCAACAATCTCATCAATCCTCTCGTAATCTGTCTGCAGCCCCAGTGGCCTCTCCTCATGACGCCAGTCTCCAGAGAAATAGATCAAGCCATTCGGCGTACGCACCACAATCGCCGTATTACCAGGGATAGAGTGCAAAGTATGAATGAATTCTACCGAAAAATGCTCAGATACCTGAATCTTCTCATGCTTCATCGGATCCACACTCTGATAATTCATGTCAGGTGGCTCTGGCAGTTCCGACATCTGTTTCTTAATCATTCCCAGAGTAAAATCCGTCGCGTAAATCGGCACATGTGTACCAAACTTAGGTAGTAAATGCCTACAAGCCCCAATATGGTCTAGATGCGCATGTGTAAAACAGATAGCTTTCACCTTATCACGATTGTCTTCTAAGTATTTAATATCTGGGATTAGATAATTCACTCCAGGATAATCATCACTTGCGAATAATACCCCCATATCTATGATCACAATCTCGGACTTATACTCGATAATAGTCATATTCTTACCGATACCGAATTCACCCACACCACCAATCGGAATAATCTTCACCGATTCAGTGTCAGGGCGCATTTTCTTCAACATTGCGTTAGTTACCTGCTCCCCACCATAGCCATTATAGCGAGATTTATTTACAGGGATACCTATAATATGTTGTGTAGCCTGTGCATTGACATCTTGAGAAAGCATTCTCTGGTGATGCACCATATCACCCTTGCGCACGCTTACAGATAAATTCACCTTACGCTTCTCTGCTTCAGCTTTCTGCTTAGCCTTAGCCGATTGTTTAGGAGCCTGATTATCGTTAGCTTTTTTGGCCTGCTTCGTGGACTTTTTGCTGTTAGACGCGTTTTTTTGCCCTTTTCCGGCATTTTTGGCCGAAATAGACTCATTACCCACTAATTTCGCATCCTTGCCTCCTGGGGCGAAATTTGCGTTAAAATTCCGTTTCTGGGCCTCTTCGAACTGCTTTTTTATATCAGGCAGCCTTTCTGCTCGCGATTTTAAGAGCCGAGCACGGCGCTCTTCCTCGTTTATTTTCATAAGTTTCCTTTTTATTACAAGTAAATTCGTTACCTCAATTATACCAAATTTCTTGCATTTTTTCAAGCGATTTGCTATAATAATAGTATACCAAACCGACCATCAAGGCCGGTTCTTTTAATAGAAAGGAGAAAATGGATAATTTAGACCTTAAGCAAATGACTGCCATGGTAGATATTATCGCCGAAGAGAAAGGTCTCGCTAGAGATGTCGTCATCGGCGTTATCGAACAAGCCATCGCAGCTGCTTGGCGCAAAGATAATGGTAATCGCGACATGAACGTTCGCGCCGTTCTTAATACTAATACCGGCGAAGCAGACATTTATGTAGCACGCGAGGTCATCGAAGACGAAATCGCCTATAATCCATCCACCGAGATTCCTCTAAAGGAAGCCGGCGAAGGTGCATCTATTGGCGACATCGTCGAAGAGAAACACGTAGTGAAAGATTTCGGACGTGTGGCAGCTATGACAGCTAAGCAAGTCGTCATGCAACGCTTGCGCGAAGCCGAGAACGAAGCTGTTATCTCAGAATTTGAGGACAAAATCGGCACCATCGTCACCGGCACCATCTCACGCGTAGAGCCAAAAATCGTCCGTATCGACCTCGGTCGTGGTAGTGGTATCATGCCACGCTCAGAGCAAATCGATGGCGAATACTACTCTGTAGGTTCCAGAATTAAAGTATATATTAAGAAAATCGAACGCTCCGACAAGGGCGCCCAGCTCGTATTATCTCGTGGTTGCGCAGAATTCGTCGAATGTCTCTTCCGTCAGGAAGTTCCAGAAATCGAGAACGGCACCGTAGAGATTAAAGGTATCGCTCGTGAAGCTGGCCGTCGCACCAAGATTGCCGTTACTACTAACGTACCTGGCGTCGATCCTGTCGGTACATTCGTAGGTGGACGTGGTATTCGTGTTAGCGCAGTTATGAATGAAATTGGCGATCGCGAGAAGATTGATATTATTAACTGGAGTGATAATATTTCAGAATATATCAGAGAGGCTCTCAGCCCAGCCGAGATTATTAAGGTAGAAATTAACGGCAAGAAAGCCAAAGTCTTCGTTACCGAAGAAATGCAATCTATCGCCATCGGCAAACAAGGACAGAACGTTCGTCTCGCGTCTAAGCTCACTGGCTACGATATCGATATCGAACTTCAATCAGCCACCAAGAAAAGGAAGAAAAAGAACGTTGAGGATTCACTCCTCTCAGCCCTCGAAGACGCCGACGATGATATCGTCGAGGACGTCGCCGAAGATTCAGCCGAGCAATCAGCCGAATCAGCCCTCGGTGAGACTTCCGAGAACTAGCCACATAAAGAAACGGGCATCCACCCGTTTCTTTTTTTGTTGTCCAACCACCCATAGAATCCTAAGAGGATTCTATGGCTAAAGTCAAAAATTGAAATGGAATTCACTTTCATTTCAATTTTCACATTATATTTCTTTTGCTGGACTTTTCTTCTAAAGAAAAGTTCATTTAGTAGGACATGTGCCTGACTTTCTTTTCGTAATAAATTCTCTTGCTGGACTTCTCTTTCTAAGAGAAGTCCACAGCATAATTTGGCACCTTCCTAGTTTCCCACTGTTGCAGTACAAGCGGCTTTGGCTGTGGCTTGACTTCTGTGTTCGGAATGAGAACAGATACTAGGCTTAATGGTAAAAATGTGGGTATACTAATGGTCAATCAATAAATCAGGAAGGAGGAAGTTCGGCTCCACTCAAATCAAGAGCTTCCTCCTTCCTTAAATCTTTTTTCTCTTTTGTTTCTTTTTTCTTTGTGGAAAAGAAAAAAGTGGGGCATATTGGCTCACTTTTGCTATCCTAATAGGCATAAAAGTAATCAGAAAATTAAATTCATACGAATTTTTCTCTTTGGAAGAATAGAGGTATAAAAACCCACATTTTCACCATTTACTCAAGAATCCTAATAAGAAGACACCTATCCTACATCTTTTCGCCCAGCGAAAAGTTATAAAACAAAAAGA
>JAZQJM010000079.1:0-17688 GCA_045541635.1 Candidatus Nanosyncoccus sp. | reverse complement strand
GGTGCAGATTATCAGACATCTGCCACAATCAGTTTTGAGGACGCCATCTTTGGCACTACGAAAGAAGTATCAGTTAACGGCACTAATCTTAAGGTAAAAATCCCAGCTGGCATCGATGACGGTATGTCTATCAGGCTACATGGTAAGGGTGGTGAAGCTCCAGAGGGAGGCGAACCAGGTGACCTATATGTGCGCATTCGCGTTAAGCCCCATAAGCATCTCACCCGTGAGGGTTCAATCATCCTCTCCGAACAGACTATTAGTATGGTAGACGCAGCACTCGGTTGTGAAATTGATGTCGAGACGGTAGACGGTACTGTTACTATGAAAGTTCCAGCCGGTACTCAGAGTGGCACACCATTTAAGTTGTCAGGGCACGGCGTTCCATTCCGTAATGACGGCGATCGCGGCCCACATATTGTTACTATTGTAGTGGAGACTCCAACGAACCTTAGTAAGAAGCAGAAAGAGCTCCTAGAAGAATTCGCCAAGACGAAAAAGCGTGGCATTTTTCACTAAATTTAAAAGGCATTGCCGAATAATTCGCAGAATACCTAATGAATTATATAGCAAGACTCAACTAAAAGGCTACTGCTTGCATTTTTCCTCCAAAAGCACTACACTTAACAGATATGAGTTATTTGGAAGAAATGTTAGTTAGAAATGGTGTCATATATCGTGGCCCAGATGGTTCTAGTTCTTATATAGAGGGGAGCTTGCTTTCTAATACTCTTGTTATCAGGAATTCTTCTGGATGGGTGACTCATCGCGTAGAGCGCGCGTGTAATGGTGTCGACTTAGTCGTACGTAATGTATCTACTGGCTGCGTCGAGATGCGTTTATCTAATTTGTAATATCGCATCGCATTGTTATTATCTGCTCAGGTGATTATACGGCAGCCTGAGGTATGTGGTATAATTAAGACAGAAATTTATAATTTGATGTTATTTGTTAACCCGTTGGTATACGGAAAATACCAACAAAAACAATTAGAAAGGGAAGTATGGAAATATTGATTCCAATTATCGCTGCCGTGGCGGGTCTTGCTGCTGGTGCAGGTGGAATTTTTGTTTATAACAAACACAACGAGAACGGTGGTAAGGATAAAGCCGATGATCTCGTACGCAAAGCTAAGCGTGAAGCTTCAGAAATCGTACTTAATGCTCGTAAGGAGGCTTCAGCTCTCACCGAGAAGAACCAGAACGAAGAGAACGAGCGTCGCAAGGAATGGAAGAAGACTGAGAATCGTCTCGCCGAGCGCGAAGCATCTCTTGACGCTAAGCTAGATCAGCTAGAGAAGAAATCCGACAAGCTCACTCGTGAAGAGAAAGAGCTCGAAGAGCTTAAGAATGAAGTTCGCGAAATTCGTACCAAGCAGCATGAGAAGCTAGAGAAAATTGCTGGTCTGTCTAAGAATGATGCTCGTGAGAAGCTCATGAAAATGACTGAGAATGACATTAAACAAGACTTAGCTGGTCTCGTCGTGAAAGAACAAAAGGAAATTAAGCATGACGTAGATGAAGCTGCTCAAGCCTTGCTTCTCACTGCGATGGAGCGTATGTCTTCTGAGGTTACGGCAGATCGCACAGTTACAGCGTTGAAGCTTCCTGATGACGATATGAAAGGCCGTATCATTGGTAAAGAAGGACGCAATATTCAGGCTTTACAACGCGCCACTGGCGTAGATATTATGGTAGATGATACACCTGGCATGGTGGTCCTTTCATCTTTTGATCCTATCCGTCGTCAAGTCGCTAGATACGCTTTGGAGCGCTTGATGAAGGATGGCCGTATTAATCCAGCTTCCATCGAGGAGGCAGTCGCTAAGGGCGAGAAAGAAATCGAGAAAGAAGTAGTCCGTGCTGGCGAAGACGCCGTACGTGAAGTTGGCCTAGTAGGGATCCCACGCGAGCTCGTTCATTTGCTTGGCGAACTCAAATTCCGTACTTCCTATGGTCAGAATGTACTCCTTCATTCCATTGAGATGGCCCATGTTGCCGGTATGATTGCTGAAGAGATCGGTGCCGACAAGCGCGTCGCTAAGACTGCGGCCCTCATGCATGATATGGGTAAGGCTGTTACTCACAAAATCGAAGGCAAGCACGCTGAGATTGGCGCTGAGCTCGCTAAGAAGTATGGTATGCCAGACGAAGTGGTTCATGCTATCGCTGCTCATCATGATGATATCGAGCCTACTACTCCAGAGGCTGTCATCGTGAAGATTTGTGATGCTATGAGTGCAGCTCGTCCAGGTGCCAGGAATATCTCTGCCGAGAACTTTGCTGAACGCATGCGCGACCTCGAGAATATCGCTACCTCATTCCCGGGTATTGACAAGGCTTACGCAATTTCAGCAGGCCGTGAGATCCGTGTTATTGTCGAGCCGAAGTCCATCGATGATTTATCTGCTTTGAAACTCGCCCGTGATATCGCAAATAAGATTGAGGCTACCATGAGCTATCCAGGTGTCATTAAAGTTAATGTTATCCGTGAGACTCGTGCAGTCGAATACGCCAAGTAGGTCTGCGAAGTAATACCTAGATAATGTTGTAAAATTTGAAAAGAGACTAGTTTAGTATTCTTAGAAAGCGTAATTGCATAATTCATAGGAAGGGCATCCCATAGGTATTCTCGGGATAATAAAATTGATTTGAAATTTCAAGTCCCTATCCCGAGAATACCTACAGGATACCCAATTAACCATAATAACAAGACTCCACATAGCATGAAAGTTTTGTAAAATCGCATTTATATGATAATATAATATATATGTCAAAAAACTTAGTGATCGTGGAGAGCCCGGCGAAGGCCCATACTATTGAGAAATACCTTGGAAGTGATTTTAAGGTCCTAGCATCTGTTGGTCACATTCGTAAAGATACTAAAGTCGATAAGTCTACTTTCGACGTCACTTACGAGATAGATCCTGATCACAGGCAGATTATTAATGAATTAAAGCGCGAGTCTATGGCGGCTGATAGAGTCTGGCTCGCGACCGACGAAGACCGCGAAGGTGAATCTATTTCATGGCATCTCTTGGAAGTACTTAAGTTGCCTAAGACTACAGCGAGGATTACTTTTCATGAAATTACGAAGCCAGCCTTAGAGTCGGCTATTCAGCATCCACGTACTGTCGATATGGATATGGTTGCCTCTCAGCAAGCCAGGCAGACTCTCGATATGCTGGTGGGCTATGACCTATCTGACATCGTACGCCGTAAAGTTCCTGGTGCCATTAGTGCTGGGCGCGTCCAGTCTCCAGCGTTGAGGCTTATTGTTGAGCGCGAGAAGGAGATCGAGAAACACGAGTCGAAGTCTTCATATAAGGTTTCTGGTAAATTCCTTAAAGATGCCGATGGTAATTATGATGGTAACGAATCTGGTTGGGACTTTGACGCTAACTACGAAGGTGATGCTCCTGCAGAGGAATCGGTCGCCGCAGACTTATTACAGAAGCTCTCCAGCTCTTCTTTCAAGGTCACCGATGTAGAGGAGACCGAAGGTTCTAAGGCTAACCCAGTACCGTTTACTACGGCATCGCTCCAGATCGAAGCCAACGCGAAACTTGGTTTCTCGTCTCGCACTACGATGAGTGCTGCGCAAGGACTCTATCAGGCTGGTCTTATTACTTATCATAGGACAGACTCTCTTAATCTATCGTCTCAGGCAATTGCAGCAATGTCTGATTTTATTAAGAAAGTATTTGGTCCCAACTATCTTAAGACACGCTCCTTTAAGACGAAAGATGCTCAAGCTCAGGAAGCTCACGAAGCTATCCGTCCGACCGATTTTACGCGTAGCGTGGCAGGGAAGAATGATTACGAGAAGCGACTCTATCAGCTAATTTGGTCACGTACTCTAGCTACCCAGATGGCAAACGCCAAGGTTATGAAGACGACCATTCGCCTTGGTAGTGAAGCTGGTGACTTTGTTGCCAAGGGTGAAGTTGTAGTATTTGATGGTTTTCTTAAAGTTTACGGCAAGAGTAAGGACCTAGAGTTGCCACACGTCAAGAAAGGCGACATCGTCTCTTGCTTATCCATTACGGCTAGGCAAAATTACGCCAAGCCACCAGCTAGATACACTGAAGGTTCACTGGTGAAGAAGCTCGAAGAGCTAGGCATTGGTCGTCCATCTACTTATGCCTCCATCATGACGGCTATTCAAGCACGAGGCTATGTCATTAAGGGCGAATCCGAAGGCGAAGAGCGAGAGGTTGTAGAACTAAAAGCTGAGCACGGCCAGATTACTCGCAGCATAGTTAAGGAGAAATTTGGCGCTAACAAGGGCAAACTTGTTCCTACGCCGATTGGCGAGCTGGTGGCCGGTTTCCTTACCGATAACTTTAAGAATATTGTAGATTACAAATTTACAGCTAATATCGAGAAAGATCTTGACCTCGTTGCTGATGCGAAGCTTGAGCGTGTTAAAATGCTCCGTGACTTCTACGGCCCATTCCACGACACAGTTCTGATTGCTAATGGCGTAGAACGATACAATAACGCGCGCTTGCTCGGCCATCATCCTGATACTGGCCAGCCAATATATGCCAAAGTAGGGAAGAATGGTGGTTTTATTCAGCTTGGTGACAACGAGAAAGAATCAGGCGAGAAGCCTCGTTTTGCACCACTTCCGAAGCGCAAATCGGTTAAGACGGTGAATCTTGATCAGGCACTAAAGCAGCTCGAGCTCCCAGCTCTACCACGCGTGCTTGGCAAGGCAAACGATGGTACGGAGTTAATTGCAGCTAATGGTCCTTTTGGTCCATATCTCAAAGGTGGTAAGTATAATATTCCAATGAAGGACCTCGATCCTTATACAGTTACCCTAGAAGAGGTACTTCCACTCTATCAGGCAAAAGTCGATTCCATTATTGCTGATTGGGATGAAATTATGATTATTAATGGTGCTTACGGCCCTTACGTTAAGGGGCCAGGCCGTCGCAATAACGTTAAAATCCCTAAAGATGTCGACCCTAAGACTATCACGCTAGAGCAAGCTCGTGAGATGCTCGAGAACAAGCCGAAGACTTCTAAGACTCGCCGTGGTACACGTGGTGGCCGTAAGAGCGCAGCTAAGACTACTGCAGCTATCAAGACTGCTAAGTCTGCTAAATCCACCAAGGCCAAATCCACCAAGGCCAAATCCACTAAGACCAAGGCTACCAAGACTACTAAGACTGCCAAGGCCAAGGCTACTAAATCTAAGGCCACCCAGGCAAAATAGCCACACGCTCCGGTGTATAATATCAGAAAATATGATATAATTACAAAAAGGAGTAAAAATGGCAAAAACAGAAGATTTTATTCAGCGTAGCTTAGTCGTTTTAAAGCCTGATACTGTCCAGCGTGGTATTGTTGGCGAAGTTATTCAGCGCTTTGAGCGTGTAGGCCTTAAGATTGTCGGCATGAAGATGGTCATGCCAGATGAGAAGCTGTATCGTATGCACTACGAAGATATTGGTCAGATGATCACTCGCCGTGGCGAACAGGCTTTTCGTTATAATGTAGAATATATGATGACCGGCCCAGTTATCGCTATGGTGCTTGAGGGCGTTGAGGCTGTTCCTCTAGTACGTAAGATCGTTGGCCCTACTGAGCCTAAGTCTGCAGAGATGGGTACTATCCGTGGTGATTTCTCCCACATGAGTTTCGGCTATTCAGATGCTAAGGGTACTGGTGTGCCTAACCTTGTTCATGCTTCTGGCAACCCAGAAGAAGCCAAGAAAGAGATTGACCTCTGGTTTAATGCTAACGAGCTTTACGATTATAACGATCTTAACGAGAAATACACTCGCTAATCGTTATAATACCTTCTTCAAGAACTCCCTGACTCGGGGAGTTTTTGGATGTGAGAAAAATTCCTCAGGCGTATTGTCTTCGATAATGCGACCTTCGTCGATGAAGATTATTCTCGTCGCAACTTCTCGGGCAAAATTCATCTCATGGGTCACAATTATGATCGTCATTCCGTCATCAGCAAGCTCTCGTATTAGACTTAGTACATCACCAATCGACTCTGGATCTAGCGCCGAAGTCGGCTCATCGAAGAGCAGCACCTTAGGTTCCATCATCATCGCCCTGATTATTGCGATTCGTTGCTTTTGTCCACCAGATAGGCTAGCAGGGAACGAATCAGTCTTGTTAAGTAGTCCAATATGGCGAAGCAGCGAACGAGCCTTGCGAATCGCTGTCGCCTTGTCCATTTTCCCAAGCGTTACCGGTGCTAGTGTTAAATTATCCATTACAGTCAAATTATTTATGAGATTAAAATGTTGAAACACCATCCCGATCTCTTGTCTCATCTCACG
This sequence comes from Candidatus Nanosyncoccus sp., assembly GCA_045541635.1. GTDB lineage: Bacteria > Patescibacteriota > Saccharimonadia > Saccharimonadales > Saccharimonadaceae > Nanosyncoccus. The sequence continues at coordinate 11,378 of JAZQJM010000079.1, read as the reverse complement.
GATATTTTTATCGGTAATTAAAGTGTCTTCAAAGAAAATCTGTCCAGCACTCGGCTCTTCTAAGCGATTGATAGAACGTAAAAAAGTTGACTTTCCAGAGCCACTTGGCCCCAGTACCACCACTTTCTCCCCGGCCTCAAGGTCAAAGTTAATTCCTCTTAACACCTTGTTGTCGCCAAAGTTCTTCTTCAAGTTACGCACGGAGATCACTTTTTCTCAGTCTCCTTTCTATTTGTTTTATTACGAAACTAATTAGATATATTACTGCTAAATAGAAAAGTGCTGCCGTGAACATCGGCACTACATAGCTTGCCATATTTTGCCCCGAACCGATATCTTTCGCTGCCATATTTAAGTCATACATTCCGACCATGCTTACAATTGCAGTTTCCTTAATCACCGTAATTATTTCATTGCCGAGCGCCGGAATGATATTTTTGATGGCCTGTGGCGCTACGATCTTTAGAAAAATCGTAGATCTAGGCAGCCCTAGAGCTAGTCCAGCTTCAGTCTGGCCAGCATCTACCGATAGTATTCCACCACGTATTATTTCCGAAGTATAGGCTGCTGAATTCAGTGCAAAAGCTAGAATAGCTGTCAAGATATGAGGGAAATCCCTAATCGCAAAAATCACAAAAAACATAATAAAGAGCTGTAGCGCCATTGGTGTACCACGTATCACAGTCACATATATATTACAAATAAACTGTGGGATCTTCATCCATCGCGAACGACTAGTCTGGACTACTGCAATTATCAGTCCGAGTAAGAAACCAATGATCACAGCAAAAACCGATATCTCCATCGTTAGCTGAAAACCATGCAGGAGCGATTCAATATACTCTGGCGTAGTGAAAAGCTCCACGATTTTAGAGAAGAAATCGTTCATCTATGCTAGAACCCCATATATTTAAGTACGAGCCTATCAATTTCTGTAACACCCTCTTCGTCCTCGGTTAGCATCTCGGCTAGTACTTCGTTAAATGCTTCGAGCAGTTCAGTCTTATCTTTATTTACGGCAATAGCGTATGACTCTTCTGCTGGCTGGTCATCCTGGATTGTCTCCCCCCGATAGTAGAGGGGAAGCGTAGCGAGGTTGTCATTTTTACTTACGATATATTTCGCAGCGAGTTCATCTGCAATTGCATAATCTACAATATGCGCTGCAATGGCGTCAGCAGCAAGCTGGTGTGAGTCAAATCCTTTAATCGTGGCACCAGTTCCAGTCAGCACCCCGTCATCTATTTCGTCAGACACGAAAAGATATCCAGTGCCACCAGTCTGTGATCCTAGTATCTTGCCAGCGAGTTCATCCCATACGATATGTCCATCACGCGTCGCAGGCTCTTCATCTTTGTCGTATATAACATATTGTATTGAGGTATAATAAGGTATACTAAAATTCACTTTCTTAGCACGGGCTGGTGTGATTGTGAGTCCTGCAGCACCAGCATCGGCAATTTTGCCGGCCTCCACATTATCAATAATTACATCAAACTCTACATCTCGTATCTCGATTTTCTTGCCCATTTTCTCGGATACGCGCTGGATAATTTCTGGATCCACGCCCACTATTTCACGTCCCCTATAGAATTCAAATGGCGCGAAAAACGCATTAGTCTCTACGATATAATCAGCCGTCTCGGCTTGTCTCACTACGGCTATTACTGCAAAAACTATCGCAGCAATCACTACTAATATGCCACCAACAATTCCAGCAGGGAACTTACGCCTCACTGGTTTACCTTTTACCGAGGTTTTAATCTTGGTTGGTCTTGCTGTAGTCCTCACGGCTACCTTAGCTGTTGACTTTTTAACCCTTTTTGTGCTAGATTCCTTTACCATAGCCTAATTATACCATAAGCGTGATTAGTTAAAACTTGTAAAAAATCAAGATAAGGTGTATAATAATACACAGCCATCTGGGTGTAGCACAGTTGGTAGCGCGCGACTTTTGGGAAGTCGAGGTCGCAGGTTCAAGTCCTGTCACCCAGACCAGGTTAAAAAATAGACCTCTCGAGGTCTCTTTTTTGTGGTCAGGGTAGCGAGACTTGAACTCGCGACCTCAGCGTCCCGCACGCTGCGCGCTACCAACTGCGCCATACCCTGTAATGTTGTTATAGCGAGACTTGAACTCGCGACCTCAGCGTCCCTACGCTAAAGCGCTACCGACTGCGCCATACCCTGAATCTACTCTATAATTATATCATATTCTTTAAGTAAATATTCCAGATTCACAACTATCTCTAATATGATATAATTATTTCAGTAAAGGAGAAACATTGTGGCAGATAATACAGCCAAGAAAAACACTGGCAAACCTGGTAATTCTAATCACTCTAATACGATTAGAAGTATCACATTTACTTTTATTATAGCTTGTTTAGTAATGTTGATCATTGCGAACTGGAACTACGGTTCCTCCGTATCCAAGACCGAGGTTCCTATTTCGGATGTTATCCAGCGAGCTAATAGCAAGGATGGTAATATCGCTAAGATTACCGTTTCTGGCGATACTCTTGATATCACTCTGAAAGGCAAAGATCAGCCTACCGAGACTTCACGCAAGGATAGCTCTGGTACGCTTTACGATCAGGGCCTAGTTAACTATTGTGAGGATCTATCAGGTACCGAACTTGAGAAGTGTAATAGCGACTATCCAATTATCGAATATAAAGAAGATTTTAACGGCTGGGGTATCGTGCTGGATGTAGCACTTACTGTTTTGCCAATCGTGGCGATCGCTATCTTCTTCAGCTGGATGATGCGCCAAGCCTCTGCTGCCAATAACCAGTCTCTTAGCTTTGGTAAATCTCGCGCTCGTCTCTACGGCGCAGATAAGAAGAAGGTCCTCTTTAAGGATGTGGCAGGGAATGAAGCAGCCAAGCAAGACCTTACTGAGATTGTTGACTTTCTGAAGAATCCTAAGAAATACGAGAAACTCGGCGCTAAGATTCCACGTGGTGTACTACTCGCTGGCGCTCCAGGTACTGGCAAGACTTTGATGGCTCGTGCTGTAGCCGGCGAAGCCGATGTACCATTTTTCTCCATTTCCGGTTCTGAATTTGCCGAGATGTTCGTTGGTGTGGGTGCATCTCGTGTGCGTGACCTCTTTAGCAAAGCTAAAAAGAACGCCCCATCTATTATTTTTATTGATGAGATCGATGCCGTAGCTCACAAGCGTGATGCTCGTGGTGGCGCTGGTCGTGAGGACGAACAGACTCTTAACCAGATTCTTGTTGAAATGGATGGCTTTGATAATGATTCGGGTGTCATAGTTATGGCAGCTACGAACCGTGTTGATATGCTAGACAAGGCACTCCTTCGCCCAGGTCGTTTCGATCGTCATATTAACGTAACTCTTCCAGAGAGGAAAGATCGTCTTGAAATCCTCAAGGTTCATTTCAAGGGTAAGCCAGTAGAATCAGACGTGGATCTTGAGTCATTAGCTAAGAAGACTGCTGGTTCATCTGGTGCAGATCTCGCCAACATTGCTAACGAAGCTGCAATTACTGCTGCACGCGAAAGTCACAAGGCTATCAAGAACTCTGACGTAGTAGAAGCTTTTGAGCGCGTCGCTATTGGCCCAGAGCGTAAGTCTAAGGTTATGAATGACAAAGAACGTCAAATCACAGCTTATCACGAAGCTGGTCATGCTATCGTTGGTCACGTTTTGCCAGATTCTGACCCGGTTCATAAAGTTACGATTATCCCACGTGGTTCTACTGGTGGCGTTACCTGGTTCCTTCCACCAGAAGACCGTAGCTATAAGAACATCTACGAGCTTAAGGATATTCTAGCTCGTGCCATGGGTGGTCGTGTAGCAGAGAAGATTATCTTTGGTACTGATGCCGTCACTACGGGTGCCTCGTCAGACTTAAGAAATGTTGCCGAACTCAGCAAATCAATGATTGTAGAAGAAGGCATGGGCGATAATACTCGTAATCAAGTCTTCCCATCGGAAGAGACTGGCTACTACACGATTACTACAGGTAAGCCATATTCCGAGAAGACTGCCGAGCTTATTGATGCTGAGATGAAGAAGCTTTCAGATGAAGCAGCCAAGCGCGCAGAGTTAGTATTAAAAGCCAATAAAAAAGTCTTAGACGCCTTAGCAGCAGAGCTCCTCGCTCACGAGACTTTGGAAGAAGCCGAGCTTGCTCCAATCTTGAAGGGCGCCAAGCTTCCAGCCGAAGCTAAATTACACTAATTAACACAACAGGAGGTACCAATGGAAAAGCTATTACAATATTTTGTGCCAGAAAAATACGACTTAGACTTACGTATCGACAAATACGCTAAGACGATTTCTGGAGTTATTAAGGTTACTGGTACCTCGAACTCTGATACTGTTAAATTTCACGCCGTAGGTCTATCCATCGACGAAGTTCTGGTTGATGGTGGTGATGCCAGTTTTGAGTGTCGAGATGATCTTTTAATAATTTCGTCAGTGCCAAGTAGTGCTAGTGAAGTGCAAATTGCCTACCACGGCTCACTCAATGAGAACATGCAAGGCGCCTACCTATCCACTTATCACTACGACGATATGGAAGAAGTCATTGTAGCTACACAGTTCGAATCTCATTACGCAAGAGAAGCATTCCCGTGCATTGATGAGCCAGCTGCGAAAGCTGAGTTTCATCTCTCTATTACTACTCCAGAAGAAGATGGTGAAGTAATTATTTCCAATACCCCAGAAGAATCGCAGGAGCAAATCTCAGAAGATGGTAAGTCGTTTACGAGGACCACATTCAAGACTACCCCTCCGATGAGTACTTATCTACTAGCTTGGGTGATTGGCAGATTTTCCAGTAAATCTACTAAGACAAAGTATGGTACGCTAGTTGCCACCTATGCGCCACTTAATCAGGAAAAAGATTCTGTTGATTTTGCTAACGAAATAGCTGTCAGTAGCCTAGAGTTTTATGAAGACAACTTTAAGATAAAATACCCACTCGAACACCTCTATCAAGTAGCTCTGCCTGATTTTGAAGCTGGCGCCATGGAGAACTGGGGCTTGGTCGCTTATCGTGAATCAATGCTACTAGCTGGTAATGAGTCTACTCTCTCCACTAAGAAATCTGTAGCGCTTACCGTTGCACATGAATTAGCTCATCAATGGTTTGGTAATCTTGTAACTATGGAATGGTGGGATGATCTTTGGCTTAACGAATCTTTCGCTTCGGTAATGGAATATTATGCAGTAGATTATATTCATCCAGAATATCACATTTTCGAAGATTTCTTTACGGGGGATTGTCTTGCTGCTCTGAGGCGTGATGCGTTTACTGATGTCCAGTCTGTCCATCAGGAAGTTAGCGAACCAGCCGAAATTGCCACCCTGTTTGATCCAGCAATTGTCTATGCAAAGGGCGCCCATCTCATGCTTATGTTGATCCGTGCTATGGGCTGGGACAAGTTCGTCCTGGGTATTCATGATTATTTTGAGGAACACAAGTATCATAATACTATAGGTGACGATCTTTGGACGGCTCTCACTCCATACGCAGACTTCGACGTGCAAGAATTAATGCACTCGTTCATAGATCGTCCAGGCTATCCAGTTATTACTTCCACCTCACCGGATTTCCAGACCTTCACTGAACGAAGATTCCTTCTAGATAGTGCTAAGATGCCGTCAGTCTCTTGGCCTATTTCACATGTCCTCGAGGATATGTCTGGTCATTATATCTTAAATCTCACTGACGACGAGTTTTCATCTCGTCTGGATAAGTTTAATACTCTTAGTCTCGAGGAAAAACTTCGTCTCCTGATAGACCGTAGCCTCGTTACTAAGACCACCCTAGCTAGTTCTGCCTCACTTCTGCCACTCGTGCAGAAATTCGCACAGGAGGATTCGGCTGCTGTCTGGAGTATCGTTCTTACGATTATTAATAGTCTAAAAATCTTTTTCCGTTATGATTCCGAAGAAGAGACGAAGTTTCGTAAGTTTGTCGGCGACTTTATCGCTCCTAAAATATCCGAACTAGGTCTCTTTACTAGAAAAGATGACAATGAGAATATACTGCGTCTAAGAGCTATCCTCTTATCTCTAGATTTCTATGCGCGTAGCCATGATAATCTCACTGCACTTGCCAATGAATATAATAATAATTATGCTTCACTCGATAGGGAAGTTCGTGTTGATATCCTCGATGCAAAAATCTACCTTGATCCAGCCATCTTTGATGAGTATCTGTCATCATATCAAAAAGTAGCAGATCCAGAATTAAAATATGACTTACTACTCGCCATGACTCTCTCGCGCGACGAGTCGAACATTAAGAAAATGGTCAAGCTCTTATCACGGCCAGATATTATTAAGCCTCAGGATCATTTTCACTTCTTCATTTACCTATACCGCAACCCATCGGCAAGGGAAGCAGTATTTAGCTGGCTTACTACCCATTGGGATTATGTTCGTGAAATATCTGGCGACAAATCCATGGATAATTATCCACGTTATATTGCTAGTTCCATTCGTACTGAAGAAGAAGCAGTATCTTATCGTAGATTTTTCGCTACTAAGAAATCCGACCCAGCTCTCGCTCGCGCCATCACAATCGGCGAATCAGAGATCGCTTCCACCCTTGCCCTTATTGCTGCTGACGGCGCAGCTGTCCACGATATGCTATCGACTATCGTAAAATAATAACGCCATGGTCGTGCGAGGACAGGAAAATAATTATTGTAAAAACTTCGTCAAACAATATGTTATAATGAACTAAACATAAGCATTTTTTGTAACTAAAAACGGAGGCAATATGCAACAAAACGTCAAATCAGCGACCACGGCTGGCCTATTGGGAATTTTTCTTGGGGCCTTTGGTGCTCATAACTGGTATCTAGGAGAGAAAAATAAGGGCATCATCCATATAGTTTTGATGAGTGGCGGTATTGTCCTTGAGATAGTTGCCGGCGCTATATTACCTAATGTCATGTCCTACAGTATGCTTTTTACGATGGCGTGGGTGCTTACAATTCTTGGCTCAGTTGCTAGTCTTGCAATGGGCGCTAGTGCAATCTGGGGCCTTGTAGAGGGTATCATGATTCTTACTCAAGGTGACGCTGGTCTCGCACGCAAGGGCTATGCCGTAGCGAATCCTAATGCTACTGGCTTTGGTCAGCCAATGCCAGGTCAGGGTTATAATCCAACTCAGCCAGGGTATGGTCAACCTCAGCCATATAACCAGCCACAGCCAGGTTATAATCCATATAACCAAGCACCACAGCAAGGTTATAATAATCAGCCCAACCAGCCTTATGCTGCTCCTGGCTACGACGCCACTCAATATAATCAACCACAAAGCTATGCTCAGTCTACTATGCAGCAAGCCCCTCAAGATGCCTCCACCCCAGCTCAGCCTACTACTTCTAATGACACAGAGGGACAATAAATGGACAATAATCCTCAGTCAGCTCAGCCAATTTCACCAGCCAGTCAGTCTCAGCCAGTATCTGGTCCTGGCCCAATTCCACCAGTCCAGCCTGGCCCAGCTCAGCCAGCACCTGCCCCAATGAATGGTCAGCCAATGCCGGGCCCGAATGGTCCAATGCCAGGCCCGAACACCCCAATGGGCCCGAATAGTCCAATGCCAGCCCAGCCAGCGCCAGGCTTCACTCCAGGCCCGAACGGTCCTGCTGCCGGCCTAGTCATGCAGCCTAAGCAGCCAATGGATCCAGCCAAGAAGAAGAAAATTATCTTAATCTCTTCAATTTGTGGTGGTGTTCTTGTGCTTGGTATTGCAGCAGCGATAATTATTCCAATACTTCTTCGCGTAGATTATTCCACTGCTTACAAAACAGCCAAAGAACTTAAGCCAAAAATCTACGACATCAATCAGAGCTATAGCTGTGAATATGTCGAAGATTATGTTGACTCTACATATACGACCATCAAGACCTACAACGAATACATCGCTGGCTGTAAAGATGTTTATAATAACGGCGCCACTGAGTTAGTTAACGAACTTGGCGACACTGCAGGCATCAAGCGCAACAGTGACCTTAAACTTCAATTTGATAAATTTAAGAATGAATATGACACCCTAATCTCTGGTAGCACCGAGGAGCTTGATCAGAAGTTAAGTTTGTGGCAGGCTCGCCATAGCTTCGTAGTAGCAGCCGATGAGCTCACTTATAGTGATTCATCAGATGCCGAGTTTACTACGGCAGCTAATTATCTCATTGAATCAGGTAATGATGCTCTGAAAACTTACGGCGAAGGCTGGCTCAGTCGTTCTATCGAGCTCGCAGCAGCTTATCGTAACTATCGCAACGCGCCACTCAGTAGCTGGACAGAAACTTATAATATATACAGCAACAAACGTAGCGAGTTTAGCGACTGGGTCTCAGCTAATCGCCCAGACATCACCACTATTGCACCACTTAATTTTAGTGATACCTATAAGATGTACACCGAATTTAACAATCTCTACAGTATGATTACGAAGACTTACGCTGCTAATTATAATTCTGGCAGTGGTGATTGTAACGAATTCATGGGCGATGTCTACTGTGAATAAGTCAAAAAAGAGCTTTCCGTGGCTTAGCCTGCTAAGATTTATTATTTATACAATATGTATTCCTTGCTTCGCAGCAGGTATCGGCCTCATCAAATCTAGTCAGTCCACCACATCTCTAGCTGGTGGGCTGTCGGATGCTGAACTGGGTAATGGTCTCGCTCTTTTTATACCCAGTATTATACTATTGACTCTAAATGTCATCTGGGGTACAGTTCGCTGGTTCATGAGAGGCCAAGTCGAACATTGGACCACGGGCCGCATCATTGGTAAAATAATCGGTGGGGGAATTTGGCGCATTCTCGTCATTGTCCCATTTTTTACCATGTCATTATTCTTACTCACTGGCTCATTAACAAATGCAATTTCGCACAAACTCACCAGCGAAAGGGAACAAGTCCCTATCAGTCTAGACCAGTCTATGGAGACCTTGGCAACAATCGAATCATGCTTTACCCCAGAGGGTGATAATGAAGACATAGAGACGAAGCAAAAGAACGCCTACACTTGTCTCGTGGATGCTAAGGTTATTTCGCCCACCATCAGCATGGATGACTTCTATGCTGTGCTCACAGATAAGCTCTCTGAAGTTACTCTTTCAAACATTGAATTTGACACTGACGCCAGCTCTAATATTGCCACCTCGAGCAATATTTTTACGAAACCAGCTCTAGCTACGAGCAGTACTGTTAAGACATTGAATAAAGCTGTAAAGTCAGCCAAAGGTAATTTTGTGGTTTTCTATACCGACACTGGTGATGACAAAATCAGTGACGACAAGGCACGTACCCTAGCCGAGGCGATGGAAGATATTATCAGCAATTACCAAAGCGAACTGGGTTTTGCTTATTCATATTCTCGGATTAATACTGGCAGCCTGAAGGAAGCCGGTATCAGAAAAGTACTCTCAGCTAACGGCCTTAATGAAGATCTCCTGGATACGGCGATGCCAATTTACGTCGTTAATCCATATAGGGGCGACGATAATACTCTCGCTACGTATGCAGGCATTAAATATACAAATCTACTTGGATCCACTCTTATTAAGATTGGCGCAGTATATGGCGTTGAAGATGCTAAGTTATATGTGTCTGCCCCGTCTTTTCCATTTATTAATATGAATTCAAAATACACAGACGATATTGCAAACTTAATACAGGTAACAGCCCACGAACTTGGTCACCATTACGTTGCGCTCTATAGCTACGAACACTTTGGGAGCATAGGTAGTGATGATAATTTTATCGACGAGACGGTGCCTAACTGGATGGCAATTCACGTAGCGAAGACTCCAGCCACTGGCATACTTAATGATAACCACTATAACTATGCCTACCTACAAAGTAGCATGGATGTTACCATTGAGGAGGCAAAGCCAAATTTTGTGGGTTATCCAGCCGTTGCATTTCTGGAGAACTATTACAATATCGTGCCAGATGCCACCACGAAGATTATGAACGCAGCCTATACTGGCGACGCCTTGACGCACCTATATATTAATGCCACAGAAAATTATTTCCAGCAGGTCATGCAGACTCTAGCCGAGAAGAACCTCACTGGCGACTATCAGGGCAAACTCATTAATCTTGATCTCCCTACCGGCTACACTCCAATCTGCGAAGATGCCTGTAGTATGGATTACAAAATCGCCCCAGCCACCACTAAATATCTCTATTTCTCCACCCAGGAATACAGAGATACTAAGCTTACCTTCTACGGCGACAACTTTGTTACGGCGAGCGTAGTAGGGAAGAGTGTGTCGGGTGGTTGGCAAGTAATCGAATCTGCCTCGGACAAATTTGATTTCACCGTGACGAGCGATATTGCAAATCATTACGAATCAATTGCTTTCGCCATAAGTAGCGCGCATGTGCTTGAAGAGAGGAAATTCCTAGTTAGTATAGTTAAGCAATCTCTAGAGGATATTGTCACGCCAGAGGAAGAATATCCACTCGAACTCTCCCAGGCCGAAGCATTCAAATCTCTCGGTCACGGTTGCTATCAAGTTGACACTGATGCCTTCTTTGACATGATGGGCGAGTTTATGAATCTCGGTTCTGTTATCCTGGATGCTGCTAGTACCTACGACCCATCACTTAACGCATCAAAAGTTGAGTACGATAGGGAAGTAGCCACAGTCTCCACTTCGCTCGCCGAGGCTAAATCCGAAGCCCAAGATCTCGACGTATCTTTCTGCGCTGTAGCCTTGAAAGATGGCCTTAGTCACGACCGTGCCAAGGCCAAACTTCAATCAGCTCTCACGCATAATGTAAACATCTTCAATACTAACGAAGGTTCAGAACAGCTAAGCGTTTTTGTTGGATTTAATGCCTTCGCTCGCTCTGGCAAAGTTCACGTCTTAATTACGGATAACTCATCTAGAGGTCCTTCTTCTGGTCTCCTCACTATTAATATTTCAGAAAAATAACACAACCATTATTTAAATATGATATAATATTGATAGTAAAGGTTATGCATACTAAAAGAGAGGTAAATATCAACATGTTAAACTTGTCTAAAACAAAACAGAAGTTAAGCGCCATACTTAGCGCTATGCGCTCCTATATATATATATATATATATATATAGGGTCGGCGCGCGCCTAGTTAAGAAGTTTACTTGGAGCTTACGTCCTCATAACCTCGCTACTCTCTTTCAGTCTTATAAGGGTAGAATTAGTCTATATAATATAATTACAATAGTATCTTCTATTGCCTTATTCTTCTTATCTCTTTCTATTATCTCCCCATTTATGTTCGTGGGGCATCAAGATGATTCTACTTACGCTACTACTGGCACTCCTAATGACTCTACCACCTCTCTTGAGTTCACTAGTGCCAGTAGTAGCGCTAATGT
>JAZQJM010000078.1:0-12925 GCA_045541635.1 Candidatus Nanosyncoccus sp. | reverse complement strand
ATTAATCCAGTACAAACATCAGTAGGTACAGCAGGAGAAGGAGTAGTACTCACTACTAGTATTCCTACGAGAGATGGTTATACCTTTACTGGTTGGTGTACAATTGCTACTACTAATGAAGGTACTGTATGTAATGGTACTACTTATCAAGCTGGAGACACATATGCAGTACAAGATATGGATGAGACTACGATAATACTATATGCGATTTGGGAGAAAGATAAGATTTATATTCAAGACGTTACTACTGCGAATTGTCCTACGGAAATGACACTAGTATATGACAAAAGAGATGAACAAGAATATAACATTCAGAAGTTAGCTGATGATAGCTGTTGGTTACTGGATAACTTGAGGCTGGGTAGTGCAACACTTAAGGAAACACTTTCTACTGCTAATACTAATATGTCGCCAAATGTAGCATTTACACTACCATCGTCTATTTCTTCTGGATTTAGTTCTTATACTGAGGCACAAATTAATACCGATTCGGTTGATGTTATACCTACTCCTAAGTATGGTAATGCTAGTGGTAAGATAGGTGTATACTACAATTACTGTGCCGCTTCTGCTGGTACAATATGTACGGACAGCAACTCTAGTAATGCTAGCTACGATATCTGTCCTAGTGGCTGGCGAATGCCTACAGGTGGGTCAAGTGGTAATTATCAAGCCCTTTACACAGCCAATTCTAGTAACGTTACTAACTTTCGCAACGCTCTATCTACGCCCCTCTCCGGCTACTACTACAATAGTTCAGCGTTCGATCAGGATAGCTACGGCTTCTTCTGGTCCTCTACGTACTACGATAGTGGCAGGATGTACATACTGCGCGTCTATTCCTCGGGTGTGACTCCTCAGAATCACGATTATCGGTATAATGGCCTCTCAGTTCGCTGTGTCGCTAAGTAGTTCTCCGAGTTTTTCTCTAGAATAGCCAAATAGTAATTTAGCGAGGTTAAAGCAAGCTCACTAAATTACTGTTTGCTATGCGCCAGCACAGCATGGACGGGTGGCAGCCGTGGATGGGACCACACGGAGCATTTGCCGTGTGGGGGGACAAGGTTCGACAGGCCCCGTCCAGAAATGGTATTTAAAATCAAAAATTGAAATGGAACCCACATCCATTTTAATTTTCATACTTTAATTTCTTGTTGGACTTTCTTTAAGAAAGAAAGTCCATTTACAAAATTTAAATCCAGAGAACACCCTAAGTCCCTATCCCGAGAATACCTACAGGATACCCAATGAACCATGCAAACAAGACTGAAAATTTTTACATCGAGACCCTCATTACTCTTTTTCATATTCTGGTAACACATGGGGAAATCGTGCAATAGTTAATCCATCATTTTCTACCCGAATAATACCTACCCAGAAACTCTTCCTTATATTCAGCGAAATCCCCACCATCGATTGTTTCGCGAATTTTATCTACCGTATGTACTACGAAATATTCATTATGAATCGATGCTAGGACTTTTGCCGTAATCTCGTCAGCTTTAAACAAATGATGAAGATATGCTCTGGTGTAATTCTTGCAACATTCACACTCGCACCCATCAACAACTGGCGAGAAATCATGGCGAAATCTCGCATTCTTAATGTTTACTCTGCCGTCTGGAGTATATAGCGAGCCATTACGTGCCATCCTGGTCGGCCCGACGCAGTCGAAAGTATCGCACCCATACTCTGCGCCAACAAAAAGGTCTATCGGTTCCTGTCCCATGCCGAGTAAGTGCCTAGGCTTGTTCTCTGGCAGGATTGAGTTAACTGTCTCTAGCATCGAGTCCATTCCCTCAGCCGTAAACACCCCGCCAATACCGAATCCATCCACATCAGCCGAAGCAGCAAACTTGGCCGATTCTGCGCGCAGATCATTAAAATCCCCACCCTGCACCACAGCATATAGATATTGTTCTACTTCCCCGTGCGCCAGCGCCCCCTCACGTAAGCGAGCGTGTTCAGTCACACATCGAACCAGCCAGGCATGAGTGCGCTCCATTGCTTCTTTCATGTCGGCGTAGCTCTCGGATTTTGCTAGATGATCAAAAGCCATATGAATGTCGGCGCCAATTGCCCACTGGTCCTGCATTGATGACTCTGGCGTCATTTCGAATTTTGCACCATTGATATGTGATTTGAACTTAGCGCCGTTCTCAGAAATCTTTACGTCAGGTAGTGAGAAAATCTGGAACCCACCCGAGTCAGTGAAGGTCGGCCCGTTCCAGCTTGAGAACTTAGCCACACCACCACCCTCGCGAATCAAGTCGCTTCCGGGTGCTAGTATCAGGTGATAGGTATTAGCAAGAATCGCCTGCGAGCCGAGCGCGCGCATCTGTTTCATCGTGAGGGCCTTAACCGTGGACTTCGTTGCTGCTCCGACGAAAGCTGGCGTCTTAACATCGCCATGAGGCGTATGAATTACTCCAGTCCTCGCTAGTCCCATCCTAGTATTGATGTCGAATTTTAACATATAAACGTCGAATCTCCGTAGCTTAAGAAGTTATAATTATGTAAGACTGCATAGTCATAGGCTTTTTTCAGATTATCCCAGCCAGCAAAAGCACTCGCAAGCATTAGTACAGTGGATTTCGGTGCGTGAAAATTCGTGAGCAGCGCATCTACTATCTTAAATTCGAATCCAGGATAAATAAAGATGTCGTCTTCACCTTCTGTCTCGCCGGTCTTCGCATAGTATTCTAGAGTGCGCGCCACAGTAGTACCTACTGCGATTACTCTACGCGCATTTGCCTTGGCATCGTTAATGGCGCTAATTGTTTCCTCGGGTATATGGTACCACTCAGAGTGCATCTTATGTTCCTCGACCTTATCACTACGGATTGGTAAGAAAGTGCCTAGTCCCACATGAAGAGTTAAATATCTGATAACTACACCTTTATCGGTTAGTCTCTGGATTAGCTCTGGCGTCATATTAAGGCTAGCTGTCGGCGCTGCAGCTGAGCCGTAATTTTTGGCCCAGACGGTCTGGTATCTCTTCTTATCGTCATCTGTTGCGTCTCTATGAAGATATGGTGGCAAAGGCACAGTACCGTATTTTTCGGCTAATTCTGTTAGTGGTGTGTCGGAAGAAACCTCGGCGATCCCATTGCCCAGAATCTCTGTAATTTTAATTTTCTCGCCACTTCCCTTAACGGTCAGAACGTCGCCATCATGAAGTTTACCTCGATACATTACGCGTGCCAGTTCCGAGCCGTGTTTCTCTAGCACTACTAGTTCACGCTCACGCCCATCTGGCAAAGTTGTAAAAACTCGCGAATTCATCACTTTAGTGTCATTTAGTATCACGACGTCGCCAGGATTTAGTAGATCAGCCAAATCCCTGTAATAAGAATCCGTCAATTCTCCATTCTGACGATTAATGACGAGCAGTCTCGTGCTACCACGTTCTTCGGGTGGAAACTTGGCGATTCTCTCCTCTGGCAGATCGTAATTATAATCAGATACTAACATATTATATTATTATAACACTTTTTCACGAAAAATCCAGCGACGTCGCAAGATAAGCTATATATGTTTTCTCTTTAGGACTACTTAGCTCTACATCCTGCGGCTCTGTGCGACAGATATAGTACTATGCGTAATACCAAATAGCTCCATCAGCCGTATCATTGAGAGCTATACCATGAGCTAACAATTCACTACGAATCTCATCCGATAGAGCAAAATCGCGATTTTTCCTAGCCTCGTCACGACTCTTAATTAGCGCGTAAGTTTCTTCCGGTACCTCTGGTGTATCGGCGATTAGTCTAAGCCCGAAGAGCTTGTCAATTTTCTGCCAATCGTCTAAGGAGAGCACGGAATTATCTATCAGTGCTGCTGCTTCGGCCGAATTTAGATTATTGCTCACGGCAGCCAGTATCTCATCAAAAGTATCGGTGGAGTTAATTTCTCTCTGATAACATTCTGCGATGCGAGCGCGCCAAGCGTTACGCCTATTATGCGCAGCTTCCAAAGCTTCAAAAGTAAAATTCCTTGCCCCCTGATAATGTCCTGATAATAGCCACATTTTGTAATCCATTGGCGAAAATCCTTTCGCCTCAAGATCCTCCAGTGAATAGGTATTCCCGAGCGATTTGGAGATTTTCTGCCCATCAATCGTGATAAAATCACAGTGCAGCCACGTCTTTGCTAAGTCATGTCCATATGCTGCATAAGCCTCAGCAATCTCATTGGTGTGATGTACTGGGATATGATCTACGCCACCAGTATGGATATCAATTGGCTCACCTAGCTCACTATGGATAATCGTAGCGCATTCCAGATGCCAGCCAGGATAGCCAGGTCTGCCTAGGTAATCCCATCGCATCGCGTGCTTCTCTCCAGGCTGTATGAATTTCCAAACGGCAAAATCCGAGCTGTTTCGCTTCTCGTTAGAAAATTCTACCCTAGCTCCAGCCTGGAGTCCTTCGATATCTAACTTGGCAAAATCAGCATATTCTGGGTATTTTGACGTATCGTAATATACGCCATCTCGTGTCTCATAGGTGAAACCATGCTCAGTCATTAAATCAACAGCTTCGATATCCTGCTCAATGTAATCAGTCGCACGCGCCAGTATGTCAGCTGGCAGAAATTCCATCCTGCGATAATTGTCTAAATATACTCCGATATAATGCTCAGCAATTTCGAACGGAGTTTTCCCCTCTCTCGCTGCGCCTTTCTCTAGCTTGTCTTCACCTTCATCGCCGTCAGATACCAGGTGGCCCACATCAGTTAGATTAAGTACACGCCTTACCTTGTAGCCATTCATGAGTAAGCATCTCACTAATAAATCCCAATATGTATAGGCAGCATAATTTCCAATATGAGGCACGCTATATACTGTCGGTCCACAAGTATAGATCTTTACCACATCACCAATTGGCTTAAAAACCTCTAGTTTGCGACTTTTTGTGTTATATAGCTTCACCTGTCTCACCTTTCTCTAGAATCGACTTTAGGGCGCTGCTAATCTTCCCGAATTTATCATGTGTTACGCCATGACGGCCAGTAGTCTTGACTGCGTCTACGCTATGATTATCTTTTAGTAGTTTCGGAATGTTGAAGGAAGCAATAATCTGATCTAGCTCACCATATATAATATGAATTGGCTTGTCGAGTCCAGCCAACACTTGATAGTTGTGAGGATTCTGCACAATGAATTTTAGTTCATTATTGAACGCCTTATCCTCGAGCAGTCCATGATTAGTGCGTCCGACTACCTCCCGAAACCCGTCAATCGCCTTCGAGAAAAGTGGGTTATCAAAATCTTCTGGTCGATAAATCGGTGGTGATACGAGAATTAGCTCCTGGACTGCCTTCCTATGGGTGTCAGCATAGCGCGTTACAATAATCGTGCCCATAGAGTGCCCCATCAGTACTAATGGTGTATTGATTTTGAGCGTATCTATCGAATTCTCCAGTGCGAGTAGCTGTTCCTCTAGACCATAGTTCAGTACGTCATCAGCCTTTACACTATGTCCAGCACCGAGCAAATCAAAACTTACAAAACGCACATCGCGTAGCTCATCTAACTGCTCTAAATGTTCCAGTAGGGGATCATAAGTATGCGCATTGGATGCAATACCATGCACCATCACTACAGTTAGCTTAGGTGCCCCACTTTTGCAGAAATCATGTTCCTTATGCAGTGATATTTTACTGGTATCGATAAAATCTGTCATTATTCGTCCTTTCCTGTTCTACATTCCATAATTAATTCAGGAACTATCTTAATTAGTTCGGACACTACTTCCTCATAGCTCGTATCATATGTTTTAAATCCAGCTGCATACGGATGCCCACCGCCACCGAAATATCCAGCAACTTTCTCGGCAATCGGCGTACCAGCCATAGCACGAATCTTGCCAGTTACCCTGCCGTCTGGATATGTCTTCACGGCTACAGCCACGCGCACCCCCTCCACGAGCCTGAGCTCTTCCAAAATTAATACATTAGGATTATATTCGTCGGAATATTCTTGTATTTCATCCCACGGTATATGCACTGTGGCGAGTTCCCCATCTAGTGAATATTCAATTCTATGAATCAAATCAGCTTTATAGTCTAGAATCCTTGGCGTCTTCTTCATGAACTCGCGACGCTTTTCTTCAAGTATAGAATTATCGGCACCAAGTGTTGTGAGTTCAGCCATCACTTCGAAAGTGTGCGCTGTCACCGATGCGCTTGTGAGTCCCAGAGTATCTGATGTAATTCCCTGCATGATTGCTTCGGCAGCTGGTACCGAAATATCCATATTGTTAGACTTTGCAATATCGTAGATTAGCTCCGTACAGGAAGGCCTTACCTCGATAATACTCTCATGGTCGAAATCCAAATCATCCTCAGTCTCATGGTGGTCAATTACGAGCACGGGGGCCGTATATAAGCGATTACGTATTGCCGTATCAGCCAGCAACTTTGACAGTAGAGCTGTCGCAGCTGTATCTACGATTATGTAGCCATCGGCTCGAAAGTTAAATTCGTCCGTCACTCTTGACCAGTCGTCAAAATAATGAAGATATTTCGGTATATCAATCGGACAATACATCTCGACGTCTTGATCTTCCAGCAAGTAATCGAGCGCAATTGCGCTTCCCAGCGAGTCGCCATCAGGATTCTCGGCCTGAATTACGCATATGTTTTTCTTATCACTAATAAAATCAGCAAAAATTTGATACATATTAATATTATACTCTATTTTATGGTAAAATAAAAACATGACGTTTTTTCACGCAGATCGTAAATTCGAGCGTTTTGAAGATGTTACGCCAGAGATTTTAGAAAAATCTGGCGTGAAACTACTTCTATGCGATCTCGATAATACTCTCAGGCTTCATTCAGAAAAGGAGCCTACTGATGAGTTATATCGCTGGGTTAGAGATTGTAAGAAATCTGGCGTAAAGATTGTTATTATTAGTAATAATGGTCGCAAGAAAATGATGCAGAAATTCTGCGAGCCAATTGATGTCCCGTGTGTATGGTGGGCGAAGAAGCCAATGAGCACTAAACTTACCGAAGCAATGCAGGATTATAATTTTCGTCCTTCTGAGACGGTTATGTTGGGCGATAAATGGTCTACGGATGTCTTAGCGGCACGTTTTGCTGGTATTCGTGCCTGGCAAGTAGAGCATCGGAGGAATCTCCATGATTAATTTCCCTACTATACTGACGCTTATCAGGATCGCTCTGGTCGTACCACTTATGATTTTTATCTTCATGGATAGCGTACCAGCCCATATTATCACGATAATCTGTTTTATCGTGGCCTCCGTTACTGATTTTGTCGATGGGCGCCTAGCACGTGCGCGCCATCAAGTCACAGACTTAGGGGCCTTCCTAGACCCATTGGCAGATAAGATGCTGATTAATCTTACTTTTCTGGCACTCGTCGTGATGAACCTTGTCCCACTCTGGATGTTCGCTGTAATACTAGTCCGTGATTTTGCTGTCGATGGTATGCGCATGATGGCTGCGAAATCTGGCGTTACGATCTCTGCTTCGATTTTCGGTAAAGTTAAGACTACTATCCAGATGATTACTATTATTCTGATTCTAGCTAATCAGATTTTTAATGACAACGTACTGAATATTATTAATACAGTGCTGTTATATATAGTGATAGCTCTGACACTTTATTCTGGTGCAGATTATCTCATTAAAGGTAGCAAGCTCTTAACTAGTAATCGTAAGAAGAATTAGAATCACAGTCGTAGCGAAAGCTGTAGAATCTATTCTATCGAGATAACCACCGTGCCCAGCGTTACCACCCACTAGCATTTCAATCTTGTGGAAGAACTTATTGCGAGAAATAATCTCGCCAGAATCCTTAACGCCAAATTTTCTCTTCAGGTTGCTCTCGAACAAATCACCCACGAGCGCCAATGGTCCACATAATAGATAGAAATAATCTACCTGGAATCTGCCTCTGAAGAACATCAGTATTGCCACCATTGCAATAGAAGCTACCAGTCCTAGGATGGTGCCTTCCCAGGTCTTATTCTTAGAAATCTTCGGAAATGGCCTCGATTTCTTAATGAACTTACCGCCGAGCATTTTTCCGAACAAATAAGCAAAAATATCGTATCCTGGCACGCCTAGTATAATATACCAGAAATCAATTACGCTCACTTCGGCAATGAAGATCATGCTGTACATTACGAAACCGAATTCAAGAATCGCAAGTATTATATTGCCAAACGAAGATTTTTTCTTGAAGAAACTCACAAGCTCGATTATTGCCATAATGGCGAAGAGATCGTAGATTATTTTAAAAGGTATACCATTGAAAGTATAAAGTCCAATTAAAGCCACCACGAACATCAGGATGGTAATAACTGTCCTCACCTTGAAGCTCTTATCCATAACTCTATTATACACCATATTTATTTTTTGCAATATTAATCACGCCAGTTCATCGTGAGATGATATAATAATACTATGCTTGAATTTATGTATAATAAACTTCGTAGTGGCTTACGTAAGATAGATATGAAGCTCGAGCGCGCCAAGTACGGCTATATTGATAAATTACCACAAGAAATTCAATATCCAGAAGGTAGCCTATATGATGCGATTTATGAGTCTTCTTGTAAATGGCCACATAATATAGCGCTTACCTATTACAGTGCCGAGATTACTTATAAGGAGCTTATTAAGAGAATTAATAAAGTGGCCATGTCCCTTAAGAATCTCGGTGTAGAGCGTGGTGACAGGGTTACTGTTTGTATGCCGAACACTCCCGAATCTGTCTATATGTTCTATGCGATTAATGAGATTGGGGCTGTGGCTAATATGGTGCATCCACTCTCTTCCGAGAAGGAGATTGAAGAATATCTTAACCAGTCCCAGTCCAAGGTCATGCTCTGTATTGATATTTCCTATCCAAAAGTCGAAAATATCATTAAGAATACTGACGTCGAACATTTGATTGTTGTGTCGGCTACACGTTCCATGGATTTTATTATTCGTGGTATATATAAACTCACTAAGGGACGCAAGAATCATGTTAAGCACAGTCAGCATGTGATCACTTGGGACAAATTCCTCTTTCAGGGCAGCAAGTATCTAGGTAACCCCCATGCTCGCGTTAATGCTGATGACCCAGCCGTCATCCTGTATTCTGGTGGTACCACCGGTAAACCTAAGGGCGTAGTACTATCGAATCTTAACTTTAACGCACAGGCCCTCGGAGCCAAATATCTCGTACCAGATCTATTAAAGTCGCGTTATTCCATGCTTTCTTTCTTGCCAAACTTCCATGCTTTTGGTCTCGGTGTGTGTATTCACATTCCACTTTTCTGTGGGATGCGTGCCGTTCTAATTCCACAGTTTAGTGCCAAGAAGCTCCGTGGCTACCTCAGGAAGTACAAAATTAACATTATCGTAGGCGTCCCGACTGTCTTTGATTATTTTACTAAAATCAAATTTGGCAAGAATGAACTCAGGAATATCAAAGGCGTAGTGTCTGGTGGCGATATAGTAAATGATGCCATGAAGCGCGAACTCAATGATTTTCTCGAGCAGCATGGCTCGCGAGCGATGCTGCATAATGGATATGGTCTTACTGAGGCAGCTGGTGGCATGATCTTCTCCCCAGCCATTATCGCTAAGGAGCCAAATACAATTGGTTTTCCATTGCCAGATAGCGAAGTCTTAATCGTTAATCCTCATTCGAAGAAGCCAGTTAAGACTGGTGAAGACGGTGAGATCCTGGTACGAGGCCTCACAATCATGAAAGAATATCTTGGCAAACCTAAAGAGACCGAAGCAGCATTCACCACGGTCAATGGTAAGAAATATCTTCGTACTGGTGACGTAGGCTATGTAGATGAAAGAGGTGCTGTCTATTTCCGTACCAGGCTCAAGCGTATGATTATTACTAATGGATATAATGTCTACCCTACTACCGTAGAGGACGCCACCATGAAATGTGATTTAGTCGAGAAATGCGCTTGTGTCGGTGTATATGATAAATTGCGTGGCCAGAAAGTCAAAATCTTCATCAAGTTGAAGCCTAACGTTCAGGAAAGAGCAGCGAAAAAAGAATTAGCAAAGCTCTATAAGCAATATCTTGCTAAATATGAGACGCCTCGCGAGATTGCGTTTATTGATGAATTCCCTAAGACTAAGCTCGCAAAAATTGACTTCAAGGCTCTAGAACAAATGTAATGAATTATAAAACGCCCCTACTGGGCGTTTTATAAACTATATCTTAGTGCGATTCTCGAGCGCAGCACTAAGCGTGATTTGATCGGCATAAGATAAGTCCACCCCGAGTGGCAATCCTCTTGCCAGTCTCGTAATCTTAAGCTCTGGCTTCGCTTCGTGTAGTAACTTGTCAAGTAGTAGTGCTGTGGATTCTCCTTCGACCGAAGGGTTTGTCGCGATAATCACCTCCATCACGTCGTCGTCACTAACGCGACTTACTAACTCTCGGATATGTAGTTCATCTGGCGTAATGCCATCAATTGGTGATATCGCTCCACCCAGTACATGATAAGTTCCCTTGTAAGAATGAGTCTGCTCTATGGCGTAGATATCAAGAGGTTCCTCCACTACCATGATAGTGGATTTATCACGTTCTGGATCGCTATAGAGTGGCGAAATTTCTTCCGAAGCATCAATCAACGCAAAAGTCACCGGGCACGACTTTACGCTGTTATGAAGATTAGCAAGTGCTTCTGCGATATTGTCTGATATCTTACTATTTGCCTTGAAAAGATAATAGGCGTAGCGCTCGGCCGTCTTCTGTCCTACGCCAGGTAACATACCGAGCGCATCAATCGCGTCTTGTAATGCTTGAGGAAGCATTATTTACATTCCAAGCCCAGATAGACCACCCATTAGTGGCTTCATCTTGTCTGTGGCAATTTCTTGTGCCTTGGCGAAACCATCGCGCATACAATTCTCAATCCAGCGCTCTAGTTCATGGATATCATCGAGATCTACTTTCTCAGGGTCGATCGTTACTTTCTTAACCTTGAGCTCACCATTAATCTGTACCACTACTGCGCCATCGCCAGCCTCTACTTCTACAATTTCATTCTTTAATTCTTTCTGAGCTTTACGTAGTTGGTTTAATAACTTCATCTGGTCCATTGTCTGTCCCATAAACTATTCTCCTTTTCCTGTATATAGATATATTATATCAGAATTATCTTTCATCGGCGAGGTGATTATACGCGAAAGCTGATATTTGTCATCTCTGCCACGCAGAATCGCAAAATTCTCCTTCCCGACCTCATCTAGGCTATTTACAATACTAAGTTCAGTGCTATCTTCAAGAATCTTGTAGAAATCATATTTATCTGTTACGACCAGCGTCTCGGTATTCAGATTATCGTGAATTACGCCTAGGTCGTAATTAAACTCCGTAGCGACTTCAGGATTATAGCGATAGCCGTACATATATTGAAGCAAGCTCGGGATAATCATAATTCCAAACAGCACGGCCAGTGGCAAAATCGCAGCCACCCTCGCATAAGGATTTTCCGGGAAGAGCCCGTACCATTTTTCCAGTAAATATTTAAGGCCGTGCGCCACCAGAATCGAAATCGGTAGAATCATAAACACAATCGCATCTGGATTAAACCCAATCAGAATCAGGCCGAAGACAATCAAGACGGACGCAATGGAATTCCTCGAAGCAAAAAATCCTCTTGTCGTAGAGAACAACCCAACAAGTGCTAGCGATATAATTGGTAAGCTAAGCAGTGGCGTTAAGAATGTGCTCTTTAGAGTCCCACGCATCAGGAAGGCTGTTTCTAATCCCACCCCCATATTACTAAAGAAGCTAGAAATATCGTAATTCTTCGCAAACAGTAGTTCCATAATCGTCTCAGGGCGACTGATTGTGTTGACGATGATTGCAATAATTCCACCAGCCACGATTAACATTACGAGTGCCAGAGGCAGCTTCGGTAGGCTCTTCACTACGAACCTTAAGTGTGGCTGTGCAAATACAAAAAGTACGCAAAATACAGCAAAATACAGCATATATGGTGTAAAAATCGAACCCAGCATCGCAATCGCAAACAAGAAGCAGTAACTAGGCTTCGGACGTTTCTCGCCCTGGATTTTCGAGCCTAGCCAGAGTAGAAGCGTCGGCCAGAATACTAGCATAATTAATGGCGTGCCAGAGCCAGCCAGGAACAAAAATGGCGTAGATAGCACAATGATACATGAAGCAAGTAGCGATACATTACTTTTAAACCACCTATTGAGAAGTAATATCAGTAGCAATCCTAGGAAAATTCCAATAATAATACTCGGCAGTTTAATTGCATACGGTGTCAGGCCCAAAGCCGTAATCGATAACTTCTGCAATACTTTATAAGGCAAATCCACCAGATTCGCTACGATATTCGTATCGGTCAGCTGATAAGAACTGACTACTGAATCCATCTCGGCCTCAGATATACCATGCTGCGCAATCAGTGGCATACTGAAAAGTAATATCAGAAACGCAATCCCTAAAAACACATACCCAATAATAAAACGGTATCTGTATAAAAAAAGCTTAGAAATAGTTATTTTCTTCACAATATTTATTATATCACGATATTGCTAAAATCCCTAATTAGAGCGCCGGAGGGTTTAGTAAACGAATTTGGAACAAGCCCTCATTTTTAAATAGTTATCTACATTATAAAACACTTCTGGCTCATTGTAACGAGTTTCGTATTCTCGTAATATGAGACTCAGATCTTCTAGACTAAAACTTAAATCTCGGTAAATGTATCTAAGAGATCTCTTGATTACGCTCCAAAGATTTTCTATGTGATTCGTAGGACCAAAGAAGCCAATCGCGTGATTACAAGCATACCAATCATAACCAAGGCTAGGTATTTCATTATATCCCCCAAATCCATCCGTAATTACAAGACTACCTTTCTTAATGGTTTCTTCTATGAAATCTTCT
>JAZQJM010000077.1:0-8794 GCA_045541635.1 Candidatus Nanosyncoccus sp. | reverse complement strand
TTTATTTATTTGTGCTATAATGAGGACAATATGTTAGATGTGAAGTTTATACGAGAAAATCTAGAATTAGTAGAGAAATCTGCAAGAGAAAAAGGCTATAAAATAGATATTAAAGAGGCGCTTCGGCTGGATGACGAGAGGAAGGAACTCTTGACAGAAGTGGAGGGGCTAAGGGCGAAGAGGAATGAAATCGCTTCTAAGATGAAAGGTGGCAAGCCAGAGGCTGCTCTAATTGAAGAGGGTAAGGCTATTAAGGGTGAGCTATCAGAGAAAGAACAGGCGTTATCTAAGCTTGAGGATGAGGTGCGCAATATAGTGAAGACGATTCCGAACGTGATTTTTGATGACGTGCCACTGGGTGGTGAGGAATGTTCGGTAGAAGTGAAGAAGTGGGGTGAGCACCATGAGACTGGAGTAGATCATCTCGATTATGCTATCTCGAGGGATTGGGTAGATTTTGAGAGGGGTGCTAAAGTGGCTGGTGCGAAGTTTTATTATTTGAAGGGCGATTTGGCACTACTTGAGAATGCGTTACTTCAGTATGGGCTGAAGAAAGTGCAAGAACATGGTTTTACCTTTATGACGGTGCCAGATATGGTGTCTTCTAGAGTGCTTGAAGGGTGTGGATTCAATCCACGTAGCTCGGAGCAGTCCGATGAATATTATATTGAGGGTGAGGATCTTGCGATGATTGCAACGGCAGAGATGCCACTCACTGGATATCATATGGATGAGATTATCGATGAAGATAAGTTGCCACTTTTCTATGCTGGGTATTCGGCTTGTTTTCGTAAGGAGGCTGGTGCGTATGGTAAGTATACGAGAGGACTATTTCGTGTACATCAGTTTAATAAGCTAGAAATGTATGTATTTTGCTTGCCAGAGCAGAGTAAGGAAATTCACGAGAAGATACTGGAGATTGAAGAAGATATCTGGCAGGGGTTAGGTGTGCCTTATCATGTGATTAATATTGCTGCTGGGGATCTCGGTGCGCCAGCTGCGAAGAAGTATGACATGGAATATTGGTCGCCAGTTAATCAGAAATATCAAGAGATTACGAGCTGTTCGAACTGTACTGATTTTCAGGCAAGAGCAGTGAACGCTAGAGTGCGTCGCAAAGACGGGACGATCGACTTCGTACATACGCTTAATGGTACGGCAATTCCACTGGCTAGGGCGCTGGTGGTGATGCTAGAGAATTTTGCTGAGCCTAATGGGAAATTTAAGGTCCCAGAAGTGCTAAGGCCGTATTTAAACAACAGAGAGGAGCTATAGATTATTACACACTCGTAAAGTCTAAAAGCAAAGGAGGAAAAATGATAGAAAAAATCGAAATCACTGGCAATGGTTATAAGGTGGAAGAAGGTTTTAGGAAATATGTAGAGAAGCGTATTGGTAAGCTGGATAGGTATTTGCCGAGAGGGTCCAAGAAAGATGTAGTTGTAAAAGTGATCGTATCGGAGATTGGTAAGGCTAAGAACGAAAAGTATGAGATTTCGGTGGCAATGGAGATACCTGGTGGCAAGGTAATTGCTGCAAAAGATGAATGTTCGAATATCTTTGCTGGGGTAGATTTGGTGGAAGCGAAGGTAACTGGGCAGATTCGTCGTTATAAACTTGAGATGCAACCACATCGCCAGAAGAGAAGCCTGAAAAATCTCTTTATCAGGCGCAAATAATGTGATAAAATAGGGGGAAACGGAGTTATTTATGGTGAAAAAAGAAGACGATTCTGTGAAGTCTGCTGTGAAAAAAGTTGACAATTCCAAAAAGACGAAAGAAAAGAAACCTACAGACAAGCTAGCTGATAAAACTGCGCTTACTAAGTTCTTGCAGGGGGTTTTTGGTGATGCTCAGAAAAAGGTTCTGAAGAAGATGTGGAAGAGGGCTCGCGAGATTGGTGAGATGGAGCCGAAGTACAAGGAAATGAGTGATGAGGAATTAGCTCATCAGACGGAAGTGTTCAAGGAGAGAATCGATAAAGCTTTGAAGCAAGTACGTACTGAAGATGGCGTAGCAACTAAGGGGAAGAAAGCTAAGAAAGTCCAGAATGATGACACGAAGATTCTAAATGAAATATTGCCTGAGGCATTTGCTGTGGCGAGAGAGGCTTCTCGTCGTGTGCTAGGCATGAGGCCTTACGATGTACAGTTAATTGGTGGTATGGTGCTTAACTCCGGCGCTGTAGCAGAGATGAAGACTGGTGAAGGCAAGACTCTCGTGGCTATGCTACCTGCCTATCTCAATGCGTTAACTGGGCGTGGTGTACATGTAGTGACGGTGAATGATTATTTAGCACAGCGTGATGCTGGTTGGAACGCTCCAGTGTATGCTTTCTTAGGACTAACTGTAGGTGTCATTGTGAACGAAGCTTCTTTCGTGTATGATCCAGAATATGAAAATGAAGAACATGAGGATGAAAGATTCCGTCATCTGAAGCCTGCTACTCGTAAAGAAGCATATAATGCTGATATTACTTATGGTACTAATAATGAGTTTGGTTTTGATTATTTGCGTGATAATATGACGAGCGAAGTGCAATTCTTGCGTCAGAGAGAATTGAATTTTGCGATTGTAGATGAGGTGGATTCTATTTTGATTGATGAGGCTAGGACACCACTAATTATCTCGGCACCAGCTGGCGACAACCCAGAGTCATATTATCAGTTCGCTAAGATAGCCAGTAGACTTACTCCTGATGATTATATCCTCGATGAGAAGCGTCGTTCGGTGACGCTCACTGATCAGGGTATCGAGAAGATTCAGGAGATGTTGGGTGTAGATAATCTATATTCTACTAAGAATACTCGGCTCGTATATCATATGGAGCAGGCCTTAAGGGCTGAAGTGCTATTTAAGCGTGATAAGGATTATGTAGTAACTAATTCTGGTGAAGTAATTATTGTAGATGAGCATACTGGACGCTTAATGCAGGGGCGACGCTATAATGAAGGGCTCCATCAGGCGATTGAAGCTAAAGAAGGTGTGGTTGTGAAGCAGGAGTCAATGACGCTTGCGACGATTTCGTTCCAGAATTTCTTCCGTCTGTATAATAAGCTATCTGGCATGACTGGTACGGCATTTACCGAGGCTGAGGAATTCCAACAGATTTATGCGTTGGATGTGATTCAGATACCACCTAATCGCCCAATTCAGCGTATTGATAAGGATGATTTAATTTACAAGACGAAGGCTGGTAAATTGCGCGCGATTGCTGAAGAAGTGAAGAAATACCATGCTAAAGGTCAGCCAGTATTGGTAGGTTCTGGATCAATTGCGAATAATGAAGAGATTGCGAGATATCTCGATGCAGAGGGGATTTCTTACGAAATATTGAATGCGAAGAACAATGAGCGTGAGGCTGCGATTGTGGCGCGTGCTGGCGAGAAGGGGGCGATTACGCTTGCTACTAATATGGCTGGTCGTGGTACCGATATCAAGCTTGGCGAAGGCGTGGCTGAGCTAGGTGGCCTTGTGGTGATTGGCTCTGAGCGACACGACTCAAGGCGCGTAGATAATCAGTTACGTGGTCGTGGTGGTCGTCAGGGTGATCCTGGTACAACACAGTTCTTTGTGAGCTGTGAAGATGACCTGATGAGGATTTTCCAGGGTGATAGAGTGAAGATGCTGATGACGAGATTAGGCGTAGATGAGGATACTCCTATCCAGACGAAGTCCATCTCGAAGACTTTGGAGGCTGCTCAGAAACGTATTGAGGGATTTAACTTCGACTCTCGTAAAAATGTAGTGCAATATGATAATGTGATTAATCGTCATCGTAAAGTTGTCTATATGATGCGTCGGAAAATTCTGATGGGTGATGATATCTATCCAGAGATCAAGAGGTTAATGCGCGATGAGGTGAAGAGCTTAACGGAATTTTCTTCGAGAGTTAACAAGAATTTTGATGCTGAATTTAAGGCAGTATTTGACTTTGATAAGGATTTGATTCATGGTATTGGTGTAATGCGCAAGGAGAAGGATCGCGAGAAGGTAGCGCTCGAGGCCGTAGAGGAGGCCTATAAGAAGAAGGAGGCTGAATTCACTCCAGAAATCATGAGAAAAGTGGAGCGTGAAGTGTATCTTAAGGTGCTAGATACTCTATGGATGCAGCATCTTGAGAATATGCAGCACCTTCGTGAGGGGATTCACTGGCGTTCAGTAGGGCAGCGTGATCCTCTGGTGGAATATCGTTCTGAATCGCAGAAGCTATTCGATGGGTTGCAGAGGAATCTGCGTGAAGAAGTCTTGAAGATTCTCTTGTCTATTACTCCAGTGGAGGCTGCTGATGACAATATTACCGATGGTGAGGAATACGAGTCTGAACTAACCAAGATGGCAGAGGGGCAGACTGAGCGTGGCGTAAATGAGATTTCGGCTGGCGAGAAGAACCTCGATGATGAGTTTAAGAAAAAGAGTGCTGGCGCTAAAAGTCCTACAAAAAAGGCGACTACCAAGAAATCTGGTAGCAAGAAGAAAGCTAGCAGCAAGAAGAAGTCTAAGAAAAAGTAATATTATTCTTATTATACCATAAATTTGATAAAAAGTCAATATGAAACATTCTGTAGAAGAGATACAGTTGAAAAGTGGTGCGAAGGGATTGCTTATTGATATCCCTGGTGCTAGCGTGATGTCTACCAGGATTGAATTTCGGGCTGGTATGATGTATGCCAAGAATCATGACGTATATGAAATACCACATGTGGTAGAGCATTTGGCTTTTGGTGCAAATGCGAAATATAAGGATGAGCAGGCTTTTGAGGCAGATTTTACGAAGAATGGAGCATATCATAATGCGTGGACCTCGGATATTTCGGTATGCTATGAGACGGAATGCGCTGATTTTGAATGGGATAGGATAATGGAGCTGCAGCGAGTATCTATTTGCGAGCCAAGATTCAATGAGGATGAACTAAAATCGGAAAAGTCGAATGTGCGTTCGGAGTTAACTGGATATATGAATGATTATTATCGGTTGCTCTGGCCGAGAGTGCAGCAGGCTGTGGGTGAAGATGTGTTAGATCTTACGGCAAGGCGTGAGACGATTGCGAATATTGAGCTCAAGGATATACGAGAACATTATCGAAGGACGCATACGGCGCGTAATATGTTATTTATTATTGCTGGGAAGATTCGTGGTCGTAAGCATAAAATAATTAAAGCACTTGAAGCCTGGAATTTGAAGGAAGGTGAGAAATTTGCGATACCAGTAGCAGATTTACACTCATCGGAGGCTGTATCGATCAGGCGTAAAGATGCGTCGAATATTACTTTTGGATTCTCATTGGTGACGCCGAGGCATTTGGAGCCAAACGAAGTATTTGCAATGAACTGTCTGAATCATATCTTAAACGGGACTACTAATTCGCGTATTTTTGGCGCAGCCAGGAAGCGTGGGCTGGTATATGGAATGGGGAGCGCGCTAGCTATAAATGCGAATAATTCGTATTGGGACTTCGAGGGAGAGGTGAATGTGGAGAATGCCGAGGAGTTATTCTCACTAATTCAAGTGGAGCTGATGAGGGCATTAAATGGTGAGATTTCCGATAAGGATTTCGAGGCTGCGAAGTCTTATGCATTAGGTAGATTCCAGATGGGGGCACAGACGGTGGGGCAGATTGCTGATTATTATGCTGAGAATTATTTTGTGAACGAAGCGATAGAAAAATATGATAATATGCCGAATTTGATTCGTGGTATAGATAAGGCGAAGATGATAGAGTTGGCGCGAGAGTTTGCTGGGTCTGGTATTAAGGCGCTTGCAACTGTGTCATCGGTAGAAAAAGCGTTTATCTCGCAGTTGGAAACGCATCTGAACTTTTAGTCAAGTTTGGACTTCTTTGCGGAGGAAAAGAAGTCCAGCAAGAAAGGGCAGTTTGAAAATTGATACGAAAGTGAATTCCGTTTCAATTTTTGATTATATCTTTAGAATCCTTTTAGGATTCTAAAGTGAATTGTTCTGACTTTTTCTTGGATTATGGCTCTAGAATCCTTTTAGGATTCTAGAGATACGCTATGTGGATGAAAATTGGAATGGAAGTGAATTCCGTTTCAATTTTTGATTATGGCTTTAGAATTCTAAAGGAAAGCGCTATATGCGTCATGACTTTTTCTTGGATTATGGCTCTAGAATCCTTTTAGGATTCTAGAGATACGTTATGTGGATGAAAAATGGGATGGAAGTGAATTCTGTTTCAATTTTAATTTAGGGAGTTGACGAGGGATTGATATTGGGTGCCTCGGTCGTAGACGTTCTCGAACATATCGAAAGAGGCTGCTGATGGAGACATGAGGACTATCGAATTATCTAATTGCTCGGCTGCGTTACGGGCAGTGTCTACGGCTTCTTCTAATGATTCGACAGTAATGAAGCGTGGGTCGTCGAAGCGTTTGGCGATTTCATGGCCAGATTCGCCCATGAGAATGATTTGCTTAATATTGTCAGACTTTAAGATCTCGAAGATTTCTGGCAAATCTTCATTATCGGTCTTATCGCGACCACCGATGATAACTATAATTGGCTGAGTCGGGAAGGCTGCGATGGCGACTTTTGTGGAAGCTGGGTTAGTAGAGAAGTTGTCATCATAATAATTGACACCGTTTAGCTCCCTTAAGAATTGTAAGCGATGAGGCAGGCCGTGGAAATTTGATAAACCTTCGATTACCTCAGTAGTTCTCACGCTTAAATATTCGTCTGGTGATATATTATAAAAGCTAGCAACAGCTGCAATAGCTGCGATAGCATTTTGTAAATTGTGGTCACCTGGAATCCTGATTGAAGATTTTATCTCATCTGGTATAGGGAATGGGTAGGTGATTTTCTGGGCGATGGAAGTATTTGCGATCTTAACAGAATCTGGGTTGTCTTTATAATATATACAGTAATCATCTCTGGATTGGTGGCGACAGATGTTGGCTTTTGCTGAGGTGTAATCGTCGAAATCGCGATGAACATTGAGATGATCGGGCTCGATAGTGCCAATTACGGCGATATGGGGTGATTTCTCAAGATCCCAAAGCTGAAAACTGGACATTTCGTAAACAACGACTGAATTCGGGGTGAGGTCGTCAAGGACTTCAATAGATGGGGTACCGATGTTGCCGACGAGATAAGCGTCTTCGCCATGAGCATCGAGGAGTGATTTAATGAAAGAACAGGTAGTACCCTTGCCCTTGGTGGCTGTAACACCAATAATCTGACATGGGCAGTGATCGAAGAAATATTTAGTTAGGCTGGATTCGTTATTAAGGTGCATCGGTGGTACGGATGGGCTCCTGAAAATTATATCATAGGATGAATAATCTCTCTTATGTAATTCGGCTGGAGTTTCGTTTTCAAAAATATCAATGGATGCATCGAAATGAGATTTGAAATATTTTGCGGCAGCTTGGCCTTCTTTGCCGTAACCTAGTAATGCGATTTTCATACTTATAATTATAACATACTCTAGGGTGGCATAATCGAGCCAAGGGCAAGATCGCGTTAGCCTAGACTATTATGATAATCTGAGAGGATGGTCCAGGCTTCTTCTGAGGAATGGGTGTCCATAAGTTTGGCGCGAAGCTCGGAAGCGCCAGGGAAACCAGAGATGTAGATTTTGAAATAATGCTTCAGTGGTTCGTATGGGAGTGGACGTAGGAGGTGCTGATCTGTCTTATGATTTTCACGATTAAGAGGATTCATGAAGCCAGCTTGCTTGTACTGATCGTAAAGGGATAGATGGAGGCGTAGCAGCTCCATTAGTTCAGCCTGAGTGGCATGATGGCTAGTGAAACAATATGGGTTAGTGAAAACCCCACGACCGATCATAAATCCATTGACTTCTGGATGCTTGGTATGGAGTTCTAGAGCGTGGGCCTTGTCCTTGATATCGCCGTTAATAATTAGCTTGGTGTCGGGGCTGATTTGGTCGCGAAGAGCAATAATATCAGGTATCAGCTCGTAGTGGGCTGGGACTTTTGACATCTC
The DNA here is from genome assembly GCA_045541635.1 of Candidatus Nanosyncoccus sp. Taxonomy (GTDB): domain Bacteria; phylum Patescibacteriota; class Saccharimonadia; order Saccharimonadales; family Saccharimonadaceae; genus Nanosyncoccus. The sequence goes on along the minus strand of JAZQJM010000077.1, from coordinate 825 downwards.
CTTGCGAGTGCGAAGATGGACGGTGAGGGCTGCTGGGTGTTCATTTAAGAGGGTGGAGAGCCAGGTGTAATATTCGTTTGTCTGGGACCAGCCGAGGCGAGTTTTCACCGAAACTGGTAGAGATGTATGTGCCCTAGCTTCTCTTAAACAATTGATGGCGAGGTCTGGAGTCTTAATCATAGCTGCGCCACCACCGGTACGATTAACATTCTTATCTGGACAGCCAAAATTAAGATCCACGCCAGAGAAGCCAAGATTTTCTAGGGCCTCGCAAGTTTCAGCAAAATGATCTGGATTTTTGCCCCAAATTTGCGCGATAATGGGATGATCAGTGGGCGACACGGTGAGGCGTTCGAGAGCATTCCAACGGCCTCGCTCAGAAGCATAACTAGAGACATTGGTAAACTCCGTGAAGAACAAATCTGGGCGGCCAGCGGCATTTACGACTTGACGAAAAATCAGGTCTGTCACACCCTCCATGGGAGCAAGGACTAGAAACGGAGTCGGTAAATTATCCCAGATATTCATTTGACAATTATATCATAAAATGGGGAAATTCGAAATATGATGCCGTATAGGGTTTAGTAAACGAATTTGGAACAAGCCCTCATTTTTAAATGGTTATCTACATTATAAAACACTTCTGTCTCATTGTAACGAGTTTCGTATTCTCGTAATATGAGACTCAGATCTTCTAGACTAAAACTTAAATCTCGGTAAATGTATCTAAGAGATCTCTTGATTACACTCCAAAGATTTTCTATATGATTCGTAGGACCAAAGAAGCCAATCGCGTGATTACAAGCATACCAATCATAACCAAGG
>JAZQJM010000076.1:0-24830 GCA_045541635.1 Candidatus Nanosyncoccus sp. | reverse complement strand
GTTGATGTCGTACTTAGCCCTAAATATGGATCGGCAAGTGGTAAGGTGGGCGTATATTATAATTATTGTGCTGCGTCAGCTGGTACAATATGTGCTAGTAGTAATTCTAGTAATGCCAGTTATGATATTTGTCCTAGTGGCTGGCGAATGCCTACTGGAGGAGCTAGTGGTGAATATCAAGCCCTTTACGTAGCCTATTCTAGCAATGCTACTAATTTTCGTAATGCTCTGTCTACGCCCCTCTCCGGCAGCTACTATGATAGCCAGGCCAGCAGTCAGGGTATGAACGGCTTCTTCTGGGCCTCTAGGTACTACAATGGTTACAGTATGTTCTACCTGGGCGTCGATTCCTCGGCTGTGCCTTCTCAGAGTAACGGTGATCGGAGCGCCGGCTTCTCAGTTCGCTGTATCGCTAAGTAGTTTGATGGGGGCTAGAGAGCGCCGTCTGTGAATTCGGTGAGGCTATGGGCGTCTGCTACGCTGTAATCACCGATGCGAGTGCGACGAAGAGCTGTGAGGTAAGCGCCAGTATGAAGGGCGTTGCCGATATCTTCGGCGAGAGTCCTGATGTAGGTGCCACTACTGACATCTGTCTTAATAATTAATTCTGGGTAGGTGTATTTGATAATGTCGGTATTATAAATAGTAACTTCGCGAGAGGGGACCTCAAAATCCTGGCCGGCACGGGCGAGCTTATAAGCGCGCTCACCATTAATCTTAATTGCGGAGTACTTCGGTGGGGTCTGAGTGATGGTGCCAGTGAATTTGGTGAGGACGGACTTAATGTCTTCTAGGCTAGGCTCTAGGTCGGAGACTGGAGTGATTTCACCTTCGGGGTCGCCAGTGGTAGAAGTGGCGCCGAGATGAATGGTGGCTTCGTAAGTCTTGTTATGTCTTAGGAAATCGTTGCTTCTCTTAGTCATTTTGCCTGAGAGGAGAATGAGAAGACCGGTGGCGAAGGGGTCAAGAGTGCCCGTGTGGCCGAGCTTAACCTTACGGCCGTATTTCGCCTTTAAGAAACCACGGACTTTTGCGACGACACCAAAACTAGAAATGCCCGAAGGCTTGTCCACCAAAATAATATCATTGTCCATCTCTTGATTATATCATGAAAACGTGATATAATGGGGACACTATGATAACAAAAGAGAATAAAGATAAGGCTATTGCCAGCGTCGCTCGTAATAAGAATGATGTTGGTTCTCCTGAAGTACAAGTGGCTATTCTTACTGCTCGCATTAAGGAAGTGACTGAGCACGTAAAGAATAATAAACATGACTTTATGGCTAAAAGAGGTTTAATCCAGATGGTGGGGAAGCGCAAGAAGCTGCTTAAGTATCTAGAGAATACTGATTTTGAGCTATATAAGGCAACAGTTAAGAAGCTCGGTCTCAGGAAATAAATTTTGGCATTCTGCTGTGTCAGCAGTTGCGATACTCAGGAGACGTACAATGAGTACGTCTCCTTGGAGTTTCTCACTGCTTCCTTGCATAATGCTCAAAATTGATTCCCTGAGAAGCCTACGGGTTAAGAAATCTAAGACAACACGGAAATAAATTTTGGCATTCTGCTGTGTCAGCAGTTGCGATACTCAGGAGACGTACAATGAGTACGTCTCCTTGGAGTTTCTCACTGCTTCCTTGCATAATGCTCAAAAAAATGGGGCAGAGTTTTTCACTGCTTCCTTGCATAATGCTCAAAAAAAATGGGGGAGAGTTGTCTCGATTTTATTGTATGTATTTTATTGGGCAATTTGTAGGTATTCCTGGGATAGGGACTTGAAATTTCAAGCACCTCATACGTAGTGCAGCCGGGAGAACCGTCCCTTCGGGACAAACCTCTCGGTGCAGTCTGGAATATAGGTGTTGAAATTTCAAATCAATTTTATTATCCCAGGAATACCTACGAAATGCCCTTCTTATAGATTATGTTATTACTCGCTATTTCCTTGTATCAGAAGAAAAAACCCACCTCTATAAGGTGGGTTTAAGGTACGAGTCAACCGAGTGTTTGAGCTTTTGCTTGCGATAATGGAGTAGCAGGCATTGTGGACATAGGAACCGTGGACTGTGGTTGCGTCATTGCTACTTTGGACTGAACTGCATTGGCCACAGGCGAAGTTGCCGAACTGGGTGGCTGCTGAAAGAGTTTCCCCTTATTGGCTGTATCCAGCATCTTGGCGTAATCGCGAAGTTCCATTGCGCGCTTTGCAAATTGGCGTAAATCGCTAGCTGCAGGGCCAAACTCTTCCTCCACAACTGGATTTGGACGAGAGCCCTTGTGGCGACCATAGCGAATGTCGTGCTCAAGCTTCGCCCAAACCTCCATGGTGAGATCTCTGATTTGAATCTCGATGGGGAGGAGTTTGGTGCCGTATTCGGGATCGAAAACTTCGACTTGGGTGCCCAGATGGAGGCTGGAATAGCCGTTCTTCTTGGGATTAGTGACGTAATCTTTCCTCCAGGTGATGGTTATCCCAGGAATTTTACGAAGATATGATTCGACTTGATTGATTTCGTCGATATACTTCGTAATGATACGGATGCCAGCTACATCGCCAATGTTCGCCTTGATCCACTCGATGGTGGGATTAGGACAACCCTTGCGACGGCATTTGTCGTAGGTGCTCAAGAATTTCTTAACCCTACTATCTACATGGTCGATGAGGTCATAGCCAGTGCTATGCTCAATCGACTTCTGTAGGTTAACGATTCGCGCGAGTGCAATTGTAATAGCTGCATCGCATTCGTTAGAGTAATTCCTGTAATCTTGCCTCAGGATGTCTATATCCGTCTCCACCACACACGGTGTTTTTAATTGTTCCATAATTTCCTACCCCCTATGGAATATACTAAGTTTGTGACTTCATTCTTAATTATAACACACATGCTTAAAAATGTCAATGAGAATATTACAGGGGTGTAACAGGGGTGGTGGTAATAAAGTAAGACAGAGATAATAGGGGTGGAAAAAGATGGGAGGAGGGTGGTAAAAATGGGGAGATTTTGATATAATAAGGGTAGAATTATTTAAATAAGGGAAGACGGCAGACACGAGCAAGCTAAAGCTGACTCGACTGCTGTTAGTGGGCTTATGTCTGGGGTTTTCCCGAAAGAAAGGATTATATGGAGATTATTAACCCGAGTGGTAAGAAAACCATGCAGGTATCAACAGAGTGGCTAGGACGTACTCTGACACTAGAGGTCAATAGAGTAGGGTTTCGTGCGACTTCTTCGGTACTGGTGACTTATGGTGATACAGTAGTACTAGGGTCAGTAGTGGTAGGTACGAAGCCTGTGGTGCAGGATTTCTTCCCACTGTCGATTGATTATGAAGAGAAATTTTATGCTGCTGGGAAGATTTCGGCATCGAGATTTATTAAGCGTGAGGGGAAGCCAGCTGATGAGGCTGTGCTGGTGGGGCGCTTGATTGACCGTCCGATTAGGCCACTTTTCCCGAAGGGATATAGGCAAGAGGTACAGGTAGTATGTACAGTGCTATCGATGGATCCGAATTTTCGTCCTGACTGTGTAGCGATGATTGCTGCATCGGCAGCCCTAATGAACGCTGGTGTGCCTTTCGATGGGCCAATTGCTGGGGTGAGGATTGGTAGAATCGGTGGGGAATTTAAGGCATTCCTATCGCCTGAAGAGCGTGCAATGTCGCCGATGGACCTCGTGGTGGCCTGTAAAGATGGTAAGGTGGTAATGGTGGAAGCTGGGGCTAATGAAGTGCCAGAAGATACAATTATTGAGGCGATGCACTGGGCTGTGACGAATGTGCAGCCAGTACTAGACCTCCAGCGTGAGCTGAAGAAGCAAGTAGCTATGCCAGAGCAGGAATATGAGCTAGTGCTACCATCTGAAGAAGTAGTAGCTGAAGTAGCTGCTTGGACGGAAGGTAAATTTGGCTCGAAAATCCGTGGTAACGTGATGGAGCGCGCGCAGATTTTGGATGATATGAAATATGCAATGCATGATGAATTTGCGCTGGCGAAGGGTGAAGGTGAGACAGATACCGAGAAGGTAAAATGGTATGATGAAAATTTGCGCGATGTATATGATCAAGCGTTCGAGCTGGCCGTACATAAGGAAGTGCGTAGGGGGATTGTAGAAGATGGCGTGCGCCCTGATGGCCGTAAGTTAACTGAAGTTAGGCCACTTAGCTCACAAGTGGGGATATTGCCTAGAGTACATGGGTCTTCACTCTTTACGCGTGGCGTGACGCAGGCGATGAATATTGTTACTCTAGCGCCTCTATCTTATGCACAAGATGTAGATACAATGGAAGTGACGGACGGCAAGCGTCGCTATATGCATCACTACAATGCACCTGCCTACACGGTAGGGGAATGTGGTAGAATGGGCTCGCCTGGTCGTCGTGAGATTGGTCATGGGTATTTGGCTGAGAGAGCACTACTACCAGTGCTGCCTTCCGAGGAGGATTTCCCATATGCGATTCGTAGTGTGACAGAGATTATGTCACAAAATGGCTCTACTTCGATGGCTGCGACTTGTTCGTCTTGTATGGCATTAATGGATGCTGGTGTGCCTCTGAAGCGTCCGGTGAGTGGCGTCGCGATGGGGCTGATGGTGGATGTGCCTAAGGGGACTGAGATTACAGCTGACGATATTGATAAGGCCTATGTGTTAACGGATTTGATGGATGCTGAAGATTTTGCTGGTGATATGGACTTCAAGGTGACTGGTACGACTGAGGGTATTACAGCGCTTCAGATGGATATGAAGGTGCATGGTCTCCCAGTAGAGATCCTTGAGAAGGCAATTAAGCAGAGTCATGAAGGTAGGATGTTTATCTTGAAACATTTGACTGAGGTAATTGCTGAGCCGAGAGCGAAGATTTCGGAATATGCACCACAGATTGAGAAGATTAAGATTTCCAAGGATAAAATTGGGGCCGTAATCGGTAAAGGTGGCGAAACGATTAATAAAATCACAACCGAGACTGGTGCTGGGGTAGATATCAGTGAAGATGGACTAGTGACGATTTCTGGCACCAATGCTGAGTCTATTAAGAAAGCGCTAGACTGGGTAAAGAGCCTGACGGAAGAGCCAGAAGTAGGTAAAATTTACGATGGCACTGTGGTATCGATTAAAGATTTCGGGGCTTTTGTAAATATCATGCCTGGGATAGATGGGATGCTACATATCTCACAGATTCGCGAGGGGAAGAGACTGAAGTCCGTGTCTGAAGTACTACACGAAGGTGATAAGGTAAGAGTGAAATTAGTAGCTATTGAACGTGGTAAATTATCATTATCAATGCTCGGTGTAGAACAAAAAGGATAAGTGAAGTGGCCCTTTCGCGAGGCACTTTCTAGAAAGAACGAATGGATAAAATACGAAATTTCTGCATAATTGCGCATATTGATCACGGGAAAAGTACGATTGCTGATCGGATGATGGAGCTTACGGGTACCGTGGAGAAGCGCGAAATGAAAGCGCAGCTACTAGATTCGATGGAGCTGGAGCGAGAAAAAGGTATTACTATTAAGCTCGCTCCGGTGACGATGCACTGGAAAGGCTACACGCTAAATCTGATTGATACGCCAGGGCATGTGGATTTTTCGTATGAAGTGTCGAGATCTCTGCAGGCAGTGGAGACTGCCGTGCTAGTGGTGGATGCTACGCAGGGGATACAAGCGCAGACGCTGGCTAATGTGTATTTGGCGCTGGAGCAGGACCTCAGGATTATACCAGTGATTAATAAAGTAGATCTTCCGGCTGCTGATGTCCCGGGGGTGTCGGCGCAGATTGTGAATTTGCTAGGATGTTCGCCAGATGAGATTATACCAGTGTCTGGTAAGACTGGCATGAATGTAGATAAAATACTAGATGCTGTGATAGGTCATGATGATATGGGAAAAGGCGTATCTGCTTCTACTGGTGCGACGAGAGCGCTGATTTTCGACTCGTATTTTGATGATTATCGTGGGGTGGTGCTATATGTAAGGGTAGTAGAAGGGGAGATACCGAAAAATGCCGAAATACTAATGATGGCTGCTCGGACGAAAGGGCTGGCGCTCGAAGTGGGAGTGTTGACGCCGAGAATGACCCCGAAATCAAGCTTGGTGGCTGGGGAAATTGGCTATATTGTAACCAATCTTAAGACCACGCGCGAAGCGAAGGTGGGTGATACAGTAACGCTCGCGAAGAATTCAGCTGAGGAAGCGCTTCCTGGGTATAAGGAAGTGTTGCCGTTTGTATATGCTGGATTTTTCCCGGTATCGAATGATCAATATAAAGATCTCAAAGAGGCGATTGAGAAGCTAGCTTTGTCAGATTCGGCACTAAGATATGAACCAGAGAATTCGCCAGTGCTGGGATTCGGCCTGAGGATTGGATTCTTGGGGCTGCTTCATATGGATATTATTCGTGAGAGGCTGGAGAGAGAGTTCGGACTAGACTTAATTGTGACGAATCCCTCGACTAATTATGAGGTCTTGATGGCGAATGGGAATTTGCTCGAGATAAAATCTGCAGCTGATCTTCCTGACATTTCGGAAGTAGCTGAGATTCGTGAGCCATGGGTGAAAGGTGAGATTATTGTCCCACAGTCAATGATTGGTAATGTGCTGAATCTAATTAATGAGAAACGTGGACATCAGACGAATTTGTCGTATATTGAAGAGCGAGCCGTGATTGATTTTGAAGCGCCGATGGCGAATTTGCTGACGGATTTCTATGACCAGCTAAAGTCGGCGACGAGTGGATATGCGTCGTTTAATTACGAGCTGAGTGGATATAGAACGGAAGATTTGGTGAGGGTGGATTTCTTAGTGGGTGGACATAGAATAGATGCGCTCTCGGTGATGTGTCACAGGAGTGAGGCTGAAGCAATTGGACGTGAGACGACGAAAAAGCTAAAGGAAGTGATACCAAGGCAGAACTACGAAGTGGCACTTCAGGCTGCGATTGGGGCGAGGATTATCGCGCGTGAGACGATAGGCGCGTATCGCAAGGACGTAACGGTGAAGATTCATACGGGTGATAGAGACCGTAAGGCAAAATTGCTCGAAAAACAGAAACGTGGTAAGGCACGTATGAAGAGATTTGGTAAGATTGATATTCCGTCTGAAGCATTTACAGTAATGCTAAAAAGAGATTAATAGATGAAGAAAGTCTCGGTGTGAAAGCTGAGACTTTTTTATAGACTTTAATACATTTTTCTAGTATAATATAAGCATAAGAAGGATATTTTTATGCAACCAAATCAACAAAATCAAGGAATGAATCAAATACCAAAACCGAATGTCCCAATGGGTGGGACGGATCCACTAGTGGGTGGGGTAAGGCCTGTGGCTCAGCCTGCACCAGTCGCTCCGAAGGCTCCAGCACCAGTTCAGGCAGCGCCTGCTCCTGCACCAGCGCCTGCAGCTCAGCCAAGTGTGCCAGTAAATGAGACGCCAATGGCTACTGCTATGGCTATTGAGACTGAGGAAGTGGTGAGTAGTGATCCTACGGCTTCGGCAGAAGATTTGATAAATGCAGAGCTTAATCGCGCTAATGCCAGTGAGTCAGCATTGAACGATGCGCCTGCGATGACAATGCCTAAGCAGAAAAAGAATCTTGGCATGATAATTGGCATGGTAGTACTTGCCGTGGTAGCAGTCTGTGGCATTGGGTTTGGTATTATTACAATGATTGGTAAGAACCAGGAAGCTGCTAATTACGAAAAGCAGATTTCGCAATTGAAGCAGATTAATAATGAGCTACTCGAATCCGAGATGGAGGGTGGTGAAAGCGAAGCTGGGTACATCTATCTAGGTAATTGGGGAATTAAAATTGCTATGCCAGAAGAGATTCAGGGTAGCTATGCTTATACCGTTGATGATGGTGGTGTGACAATCATGCAGAATGAAATCGGCTCAGTAATGTTGACTCGTGCAGAAGAAGGCACTGTCGTGTGTGAAGAAGGCGTAGATGCTGAGACTGGTATTGCAAATATCTGCCCAGAACTAATTACGACAATCGATGGATTTGACTATTTTGCAACAGTGAGTGAGGGGGTGGTAGGTTCTACACTTGAGAGCGTGCTTAATCCTGATAACTTCACTGCATTCTAGATAAAAAGATTTGGTTGCTTTAGCCTAGTAGCGCAAACTACTAGGCTTTTTATGATATAATAGGGGTATGAAGAAAAAGCGTATAATATTATATTATAGCATACTTTCTTTTTTCTGTCAATGTATGGTGGTGGCTGGGCCAGTGATGGCTGCCGAGACTGCGATTACTGAGGAACAGAAAAATACGATACTTAATCACTGTGATACGATTAAAGATAATTTGAGAAAGGTCCAGAGAGAGGATTCGCGAGCTAGGGTGTATCTTGGGAGATATTATGAGACGATTTTGTCGAAATTTATTACACCTCTTAATCTGAGATTGGTGGAAAATAATATGTCTGATGTGAAATTGATTGATAATCAGACGAATTTTGCTGCGCGAAGGACTGGATTTGTGAACGATTATATTAGCTACCAGCAGGCACTGGAGGAAGTGGTAAATATTGATTGTAAGGCTGAGCCGGTGAAATTTTATGAGAAGCTAAAAGTAGCGCAAGAGCGCAGGAAGAATGTAAACAAAGACGTAACGAAAATGCGCGCGCTGACGGATGAACAGGTGAATTTGGTGAAAAGCCTGAAAGCGAGTTTAAAATGACGCGTGGTGGGAAGAATTTGGTGATACTGGGGGTGGTGTCGATATTAATTACGGTAGTGCTGACGGTGGTGTCACTGGCGATTTATCATTATTCTGGTGATATATATCTGGATAGATCGAGACCAGGATTCTTGCCAGATGAAGAAGAAGTAGAAGAAGATGAGAGTACGGATGAGGGGACTTATGAATTTCCGAAGACTGGCGTAGTGAGTAAGGAAGCACTAGATGAGTATTTGGAAAAGATCCAGGTAGAGGTAGAAGCGCTGGATGCTTTCAAAGAGCCGTTTGGTGATGGGGCGTTAAGTGATGCTGCGTTTGGGCTTGACGTGACGGCTGAGCAAAATACCTAAATAAATAACACTGGAATGATAGTGGGTGTGTTATAATTGGGGTATGAAAATTTCTAAAGCTATTATCCCAGTAGCGGGATGGGGAACTAGGCGTCTCCCGATTACGAAGATTATTGAAAAATCGATGTTGCCAGTAGGCAATCGGCCATTGGTGGATTATTCTGTACAAGAGTTGATTGAGGCTGGGGTGAAAGATATTTATATGGTGATTTCGAATGTAGAGCCATGCCAGGTGATGGAATTTTATAAGGATAATTTGGCATTGAATCAGTATTTGACTGAGCGTGGCAAGATGGATAGATTGGCGCTTGCGAAGACTTTGCCTGATGATGTAACGATTCATTATACGGTGCAGGATCCAGCTAGTAAATATGGTACGGCTGTGCCAATTGCATTAGTGGTGAAAGAGTATAATATCAATGAGCCAGTTTTTGTGTATATGGGCGATGAGTTTATTTGGAATCCTGGTGGGAAGTCGGCTGCTGAATCTCTACTTGAGGTAGTGAAAGATAATGAATCGGCAGTACTGGGTGTGGAAGTGGCGCAAGAAGAAGTGGACAAATATGGTGTATTGTCGGTGCAGGCTGGTAAGCTGGTAGAGATCGTAGAGAAGCCTACGCCAGAAGAGGCACCATCTAATTTGATTAACGTATCGAAATATATCATGACGCCAGAGCTCTTGAATATGATAGTGAAATATGTGGATATGCATGATTTTGGTCCGAAAGATCAGGAATATATGGTGACGGAGCCGATTGACGAATATATTAAGAATAATGGAGTGATGAATATTGCTTCGACGGATGGCGAATATCTGGATGGTGGCTCGGTGGAGGGGTGGCTACATGCGAATAATACGGTGCTTGGTTCTAAATAGCTTATAGCAGGGCTGGGGCTCATAGAATACATTAAGGAGGTAAAATGCTGAAAATCAGAAATCAGAAGAAAGACCCAATAGTGCCACCTGTGACTATATCGGCACTTTTTGATTTGTCAAGTTTTCGCCATTGGGATAATGTGGTGGTGGACCAGAAAGAGTTTGAGTTTACTCGTAAGGAAATGAAGCATGATAGAGGGGTAGTAGCGAAAGCTTTGCTGGCGCTAGGAGTGGAGAAGGGGGATATTATTACGGTAGCGACTGGTAGAAGTATGTATGAGAATATTCTGATTTTCCTAGCTGCTAATAAAATAGGGGCCGTGGTGGCATTCTTAGATGAGAAGACGCCAAGAGAGACACTGCTTCACTATATTGATGAATTCAAGTCAAAGGTGGTGGTGACGTACAAATACAGCGATAAGAGAATTAAAGAGCTGAAGCGAGATGCGAAGTCTGTAAAGAATGTGATCAATATCGATGGTGAGATAATTAAGATGGGGGATGTGGATGAGGCACAGACGGAGATTATCGAAATGTCGGCGCTTGATGGCATGTGGGTAGGCAAGCAGAAAATCGCTAAATATGCTGAGAAATGTGATAAGCGTGTGCCGATGGGGATTTTTGGCAGTAAGAAGGAAGCGCTGATATCGTTTACTTCGGGGTCGACTTCGGGGCCGAAGCCGATGGTGTTTACGAATGAGAATTTGATTGCTGCAGCGCTGTTCTCGAAGGCAGCGAGTGGTATTAAGATGTGGGACAAGGTGGTGAAGAGCTGGCTGTCGTTTGTGAAATTCGATTGTCCGTATGGGTTCTGGACTTCAGCGATGACACCGATTATCGGTGGAAGTAAGGTAATATTGACGCCGGATATTGACGAGAGTAATTTTGATTATTATTTCAGTAAAGATATTAGCGTGGTGCAGGCTGTGCCACTGCTGTTTGATTTGCTACCGAAAGTGCTGGATGAGGATAAAGATTTGTCAGCCGTGAAGATGTGTATTTCGGGAGGAGAGCGTCTCGAAAAACAGGCATCGCAAGATATTATGGATTTCTTCGGTAAGCATGGTGCGACAGTGAAAATTTGCAATGGCTATGGTGTAGGGGAATGCTTAGGGTCAATAACGGTAGCCGTAGGGGCGACTTATCATCCTGATACAGTAGGGAGAGTGGTGCCAGGGGCGCATGTGATGGTGCTCGACCCAGAGACAAATGAAGAGTTAGGGTACGGTAAAACGGGGATTTTGTATGTATCTGGTAAACATGTACTCAATAGATATTATAATCGGCCAGAACTAGACGAGGAGAAAATATTAATACGGGATGGTCGTAAATTTGTGAAGACGGGTGATCTCGCGATGGTGTCGGAGACTGGATTTGTGACATTGGTGGGAAGGGCGACTTTCTTCATTAATAATACGCCAGCGAAAGTTTATTACGAAGTAGTGCGTGCTGCAATTGCTAAACAAGAAATGGTATCCCGATGCTACGTAGTGAAAATGCCAGATAAGAAACTGGGATGGAGTGCGTGTGCTTTTGTGGTGCCGAAGACGAGTGTGGGGCGCAATAATGAGACGAGACGGCAGATTATGAAGGATGCGACGAATGCGTTTTATCTTGGTAAACGTAAAATTACACTGAAGAGTTATGAGATTCCGAGAAAAGTAGTATTCCTGGATGAGCTACCACTGACGAGGGCTAATAAGACGGATTTTCGTAAATTGGAGAGAATGGCAAAAGAATTGGCCGATAAGGAGTAGATCAGTTAGAGGCGTTCGCTGTGGCTGATCAGTGGTGGATTTTCGCTACTGGGGTGCTTCGCTATTAGGGCGTGGGTGGGGCCAAAGTAAGAATCTGTTGATTTTTGGAAAATATAAGAGGTATCAATATGTATTAGCACTCTTGACTTGTGAGTGCTAATTATGTATAATAGAGGTATGCAAGAAGAATTTAGCGAAATTATGAACCATTTGTCGGAAAATGCGCGTTTTGCGTTACAGAAGGCAGATTTTTATAGTAAGAGATATAATAACGGCTATATGAGTACTGAGCATTTGTTGCTCGGGGTGATGTCAATTGATACTTCTACTGGTGCGAGACTGATACGAGATGAAGGTGTGACGCTGGAGGAAGTAGAAAAGGCACTAAATAAGGTAGCTGTAGAGGTGGCTGGCTCTGATATGGCGATGATGTCTCTATCAGAGGCTGTGATCCTCACGTTCAGAATGGCGCAGCATTATGTACATGAGCAGGGACTAACTGTAATTGGGACGGAGCACGTATTATATTCACTGCTTAGCCAGCCAAACTCACGGGCTTCTCTGATATTGCAAGGGCTCGGGGCTGATAATGAGAAGATTTTGGATGAAATAGAAGATTTAGTAGAAGAGCAGACTAAGGATGAAAAGCTAAAAGCTGAAAAAGCAAAATACATTAAAAATTCTTCGCATAAATTCTTAAGTAGATATGGTAAAGACTTAACGGAGGAGGCGCGAGCTGGTAAGCTGGACACGGTAATCGGGCGTGAGAATGAAATAGAACGTGTAGTGACGGTGCTCTCGAGGAGGACGAAGTCCAATCCAGTACTGATTGGTGAAGCTGGTGTAGGCAAGACAGCGATTGTCGAGGGGCTGGCGACGAGAATTGTGAATAACGATGTGCCGGGGAGTCTAATTGGTAAGCATATTTTCCAGGTAGATCTATCTTCGGTGGTGGCTGGTACGAAATTCCGAGGTGAGTTCGAGGAACGTATTAAGGGGATTATTGATGAGGCGACGGGGGATGATTCGATTTTGCTATTCATTGATGAGCTGCATCTATTATGTGGAGCTGGCTCTTCAGAGGGTAGTATGGATGCCGCGAATATTTTGAAGCCGGCACTAGCGCGTAATTCGATGAATCTGATTGGCGCGACAACGCTTGATGAATATCGCAAGAGCATCGAGAAAGATAAGGCATTATCACGTAGATTCCAGACGGTAATGGTGGAAGAGCCAAGCAATACGGTGACGTTAAGGATTCTGAAAGGTGTGAAGTCTCATTACGAGAATCATCATGGCGTGGTGATTCCAGATGAAATACTGGAGACGGCGATTGTAATGAGCCAGCGCTATATTAATGATAGATTTATGCCAGATAAGGTAATAGATATTATTGATGAGGCCAGTGCAATTGCAAAGGTGGCTGCCGATAAGAAAGGTGGTGGCAAGTATAAGAAGCTAAAAATAGAGAAATCTACGCTTGAAGATAAAATCACCGATGCTGCTGAGAAGGAAGATTATGAGAGTGCAGCGAAGTATAAAACAGAGCTAGCGAAACTCGAGCAAGAGATTAAGAAGCTAGAGAAAGCTGGAGTGAAAAAACAGGCCGAAAATCCGACACTTACCGAGGAGAACTTAGCTACAGCTGTATCACTGAAGACGGGAATCCCAGTATCTAAAGTGCATGGTTCAGAGATGAAGATGCTGATGGAGCTAGAGGACCATATCAAAGAATCAATTGTGGGGCAGGACGAGGCTGTGACGGCCGTAGCAAAAGCTATTAGGCGAGGGCGTAGTGGCATCGCTGATTCGAGAAGGCCGATTGGCTCGTTTATCTTCATGGGGCCGACTGGTGTAGGTAAGACAGAGCTCGCTAGGGTAATAGCCAGAGAAGTGTTCGGTGGGGAAAATGCGCTAGTGAAGATTGATATGAGTGAGTTTGGTGAGAAACATAATGTGTCGAGATTAGTGGGTGCACCAGCTGGCTATATTGGCTATGATGATGGTGGTAAGTTGACAGAGGCTGTCAGAAGGAAGCCATATTCTGTAATACTCTTCGACGAGATAGAGAAAGCGCATCCAGATGTATTTAATCTGCTACTGCAAATTTTGGAAGACGGAGTGCTGACTGATGGGCAGGGTAATAAGATTAAATTTAATAATACGATTGTGATACTGACGTCTAACCTCGGTTCGGCAGATATGTATCGCGAGTCGGAGTTAGGATTTACGGCGAAGACGGCAAAAGACAAGAAAGCTCTAGCAGAAGAGTATGAAGAGAACAAGTCTTACGCAATGAAAGCCTTGAAGAAGGTGATGCGTCCAGAGTTAATTAATCGTTTAGATAGTGTCCTAGTATTCCATGCGCTGACGAAGAAGAATGTGGAAAGGATTTTTGATAATTTGATTAATGACCTCAAGAAGAGGCTTTCTACTAAAGGGATTGGACTAAAGGTAACGGACGAGGCGAAAGAATACTTAATTCGCGAAGGTTATGATCCGAAAAATGGTGCAAGGCCACTCAGGCGTAAGATTGAAGATGAAGTAGAATCGTTGCTATCTGAGAAGATTATTGCTGGCGAACTAAAGAAGGGTGATATCCCGGTTCTAGAGCTGAAGAAAGATAAGCTAGTATTGGCATAAGAAAGGAGAATATGAAAAACTATTTGGTGCCTACTGTAGTAGAAGAAACAAACAAAGGTGAGCGTGCGTATGATATTTATTCGAGATTACTTAATGATAGAATTGTATTCTTAGGCGAAGACGTGAATTCGCATACGGCAAATCTAGTAGTAGCACAGCTATTGTATCTTGCTCACGAAGATCCAAAGAAACCAATTAAACTCTACATTAACTCTCCTGGTGGTAGCGTGTATGATGGCCTTGCTATTATTGATACAATGAATTATATTGAGCCAGATGTAGAGACGATCGGTATAGGGCTTCAGGCTAGTATGGGAGCGATGCTACTCTCTTGTGGTGCGAAGGGTAAGCGCTATGTACTGCCTAATGCTCGCATTATGATACACCAGCCTTCTTCTGGTACGGAGGGGAAAATTACCGATCAGGAAATCATGCTGAAGGAAGGGATTTTCCTGAAAAAGAGACTAGCTGAGATATTCGCGAAGAATACGGGGAAGAGCCTTGCACAAGTAGAGAAGGATATGGATAGAGACAATTGGATGAGTGCTGAAGAAGCAAAAGAATACGGTATAGTTGACGAGATAATTAAATAGTTACTGGTGTAGCTAATGAGATAAACAGCCCCTTAACGGGGGCTGTTTGGCATCTATTTGCGTGGCTTCGAAATGTTAGCTTCGCGACCATAATCAGGAAGAATAATCGGAACTTGCTTGCACTCATGAGTGTAGAGAGGGATATTTAATTCGTGAGCTAGGGTATTGACAACAGCTGCGCCGATGCGAAGCCCGGTGAAAGAGCCAGGTCCAGACATGAAAGTAATCTCTGTGATATCTGTCCAATTTTGATGGTGCTCTTCTAGCTTGTCGTGGACGAACTGAAGGAGCTGTTCGGCTAAATCGTGACCAAAATTATAGCGATATTCTGTGTCGTCTAGTCTAAGTATGGTCTCGCTAGTACTAGTATCTAGGTATAGTTTCATAGTGTAATCTCCCTTGAGCCGTCGTCGGTGTATTTAATAGTGATAGTGGTATGCGTATCTGGTAGGATATTGGAGACGGTGTCAGCCCATTCGATTATCGTGATATTATGTGGTGTATTGATAGATTCACTTAAATCCTCTGCCATGATGCCTGGGTCTGGTAGGCGATAGAAGTCATAGTGGGTGAGAGTATAAGGAGTATTAGAATACTCAAATGAATACGCTTTAGAGATAGTAAAACTAGGACTGGTGACGGGCTCGCTGATACCGAGGCCGGCTGCGAAGCCACGAGTGAAGGTAGTCTTGCCAGCGCCGACGTCGCCAATGAGCTCAATTACTATAGGAGTATGACCAAAATCTGGAGATGATAAAAGCTGCTCGGCATATTGTTTGCCGTAGTTATACATGTCAGATTCGGACTGAATAATCATGATATTATTATAACAGATTTTGAGAAGGTGGGCAAATAGTGATATAATGGGTGGTATGCGAATATATATCTCTGGAATATCTGGTACTGGTATGGGGCCACTGGCATTAATGGCAAAGGCTGCTGGGCTCGAGGTGATGGGTAGTGACCTTGCTCAGGGAGCAATCTACGATGAGTTGGTAAAAGCTGGGATTAAAGTGAAAATAGGTGAGCAAGACGGGGAATTTCTGAAGGAAGCGTTGCTAGGTGGAGTAGACTGGTATGTCTACACTTCGGCACTTGATGACAGGCATCCTGAGCTCGTGATGGCGCGAGAAGCTGGGGTGAAATGTACGAAACGTGATGATTTGACAGCTTATCTAGTGGAAGAGCTGGGGCTTAAGATGGTGGCTGTGGCTGGTACGCATGGCAAGACCACTACGACAGCGATGATAGTATGGACTGCGCTGAAGTTGGGGCTGCCGGTGTCGTATATCGTGGGGACGACGCTCGGGTTCGCACCGAGTGGAGCGTATCATGAGGGAGATAAATATTTTATCTATGAAGCAGATGAATATGATAAGAATTTCCTAAAATTCCATCCGTGGATAGCTGTGGAGACTTGCGTAAGCTATGATCACCCCGATATCTATCCAACGAAAGAAGATTATGAGAAAGCATTTGCACAGTTCAGAGAGCAGAGTGAGAATGTGATTACTTGGGACGATGAGTGGATGAAGGGCAAGCTAAGGCTGGCTGGAGAAGCGAGACGATATGATGCTGGGCTCGCATCGAAGGCAATCATGGCAATGCTACTAGACGCTGGGATGATGACGGCTGATCGAATGGATGAGAATATAGATAGGGTCGCGAAGATAATGAATGAATTTCCTGGTGTAGGAAGGAGATTCGAGAAGCTAGCTGACGGTATATATAGCGACTATGCGCATCATCCTGAAGAGATTAAGGCGACAATGGATGTGGCGCTAGACGAAATGGAATTAAATGGTAAGAAAGGTGTGGTGGTAGTGTATCAACCACATCAGAACACTAGGCAGCATGAAGTAAGAGATGGGTATTATGATGCTTTCGTAGGAGCTGAGAGAGTATTCTGGCTGCCAACGTATCTGACGCGCGAGAATCCAGAGTTGCCAGTACTGACTCCGACGGACTTCATACACGAATTATCAAATGGTGAGGTGGCTGAGATAGCAGAGCTGGATGATGAGTTATTTAATACTATTACGAGATATCGTGATAGTGGCTACATTGTAGTGCTTATGACGGCTGGGCCAGCTGATGGATGGCTAAGGGGGAAAATAGCGTCGATTGTTAAATAGCTCATTAGATGTTGTGTTAGGCTATCGATCGCCCCTTTCGTGAAATATACAATAATGTAACAAATGTGGCATTAACATTGACAATTTTGGTGAAGTGTGCTATAATAGAAATATTGTAGTTTAACATATTGCCATGACGAGGAAAGGTGGGTGATAATATGGCAAAGACAAAGGTGAGGAACAAGAAACAGGGTAATAATGAACTTTTCAAAGTGCTGACAGATTCGCAGAAAGCTGCTAACAGCTCTGAATCTGAGGCCAAGGAAAAGGCTCTGCCGGAGTTTATCAAGAGGATTGGGGAGGCTTATCGTGGAACTCTTGAAGATCTGTATGAAGAAGAGGAAAACGATGAGCGCCCCGAGAAGAAAGAGGATTTCGACTTGCCGAAGGAAGTAAAGTACGAGGAGTCGAGATTCAACTCTGATAAGTCGGAAGCCAAAGATGATGAGTCGGGAGCCAAAGATGATGAGTCGGAAGCTGGCTCTAGTGCCCCTGAAGATCCTGCGACACCGAAGCTTCCTGAAGAGGAGACGAAGCAGGACAATCCATCAGAGTTGAAAGCTGAATATGCCGTTGAAACTGAGCAGCTTAAACAGCTGAAGGCACTGATGGAAAGTAAGGCGCTCTCTGTGGATACTAAGAAGAAGCCTAATGTTGATGAGGTCGTAAAGGCTAAGTTAGAACAGCAGGCTAAATCTGCAGGGGATGATCCGATTAAGACGGACGAGCAGGGTAATGTCACCGAAGAATCTCAGGAACATGTCCATGCACCGGCGATTGCCATTGAGAGTGTAAAAACTCTTGATGGGGTAGAAATACCGATGAATGAGAAGGTTCCGGCAATTGCGCTGTTTCCGAGGGAACTGCCCGAAGGGACTCCATATGTGGAATACATATTGAGAATATGGACAGTTGCAAAATAACTCTCACGCTACACGCACAAAAGGGCCCGGCGCTTAATGCCGGGCTTTTCGCTTGCCTTAAAAATGGTAATTATAACTATCTAATTACAGGGGTAGGGACTCGGTAGAGAACCCCATTAAGCATAATTATTATAATATATTTGGCATAAGGACAAGAAACTGGTAATGCTATTGACAAAATCGATAAGGTGTGCTATAATGAAGGTAGTCTGAGTTTTGGGAGTGAAATTCAAAACAAGAAGACCATTTACAACCGAATCATCTCAGGTTTCAAATTAGAAACCTGTTTGCCTATATAGTAACTCCCCCAGTCATGGGGGCGTGGCCCCCTTTTTTTATGAAAGGAGGTAACGCTTATGTTACTTTTATTCGTATCTATGGGAATTTGTGCACTCGTGATGGGGCTGAGATACGCCCTGTATGACGAGAAGAGGAATCCGACATGGAAAAATGGTATGTTCGGCATAAGCTATGGCTTGATCTCCGGATGTATCTGTCACTTCGCACCGACGTCTACTCCGTGGGTAGCAATGGTGATGCTTATCATCATTTGCCTGCTCCAGGTGTTACTGACATCATGGTGGCACGAGGAAGGAAGTAGTCTGGGTGAATTTGCAGTTTTTGCGATAATTCAGGCGGCTTTATTCTGGGTGGCGATGTCGGCGGCAACGGTTGCTGCTCGGCAGTTTGCTGAGCTTGGCAGTGGAATTGTCACGGTGACTCCACTAGTGGTAATGGTAATAGTGATGGGATACGCAATGTTTAATGCGATATCCTATAAGGCGGTCAATGATCGCTCTAAAGGACTTGCAGTATTGGGACTAGCTATACTCGCTTTCACTGTTATTGCAGGAGCAATGATATTTCTCACACCAATTGTACAGGCGATGAGAAATGCAAAGGCTACAGATAAGGACAGTGAGAATATTGGCGAGGTAGCTGAAGTAGTGGATGCTGCAGAATCTGAGGACGCGCAGGCAACTGCTACGGAAACAGTTGAAGCTCCGACGGAATGGTATCATTTCTTTAACTCTGAGTTGCAAAACGATGAGGACAAGGACAATGATTACAATTTCGGACCGAATCCGATATCTACTAATGTAGATATGGAGAAAGTACGGCAGTTGATCGCTGCTAGAGGAGCTGGTGGAACGATTTCTATCGACGAAGTGCTGGCAGTGTTTGATGTAAGTACGATGGATAATGATTTACGCCGGAAAATGGAGTCAGATCCTGCCTTGGGAACTGCAGTAATGGCGTGGTTCGACGCGAAAGTCGGAACACGTTATCTCGGGAAATTCTATGACGAATGTGCTGGACAGTGGGATGCTACCATGAATGCCGCGAAGGAGAAATGGATGGCAGACCCTGAGGATTACAACCGGACGCTTGAGGCTTTCTTCAAGTATCTGGACCATAATGAAAAGGTCGAGGTGACGCGAGTAGAGTCTGGCTTAGATGACCAGATGTATATGAATCCCTTCACGGTGAACGGAGTGCCAGACATTATCGTCATGGAAACTCTGGATCACGATGGTTGGTTCTTAACTTATACTTTTAAGATTAAGAACACAACAGAAGTGAAGGTGTCATATAGGATCGATTGTGGGTATCAGCCGACGAACGTCGCTGAGATAATGAATATTACCCCAATCAAGCGTACGACTACGCCTAATAATCCTGGTGGTGGGCCTACACCTGGTGGGCCTACGCCTGGTGGCCCTACACCTAATAACAGTAATCCTAACAGCAATCCCAAGGATCCGACTCGGGGGACTGTGGTTCTCCCGAATGATGGTGGTGAGACTGAGTGGACCGGCGATGGAAATGGTGGTGAGTTCTCGACTAAGGACCGGCCTGATAATTCGAATCACATGTCTCAACAAGATTATGATGATACGATGCAGGAATTGAAGGAAATTAACGAGACTCAATTGACTAACGAAGATAACAATACGCCGACTACCCAGACGCCGACTGGCACTACCGTTCACAATAGTGGCGACACTGGAAACGGTGGAGCGCCAATTAATGACGAGACTCTGGTGAGTCCATCGGCAGAAGCTGTTGACGGCACTAAAATAACTGAAGAACCGGATGGTCAGCTTTGGGGAGGGCTGACCAACTAGATGATAATATAGGCAATACAATTAAATATAGAGGGTAGGTAAAACCCAGTACTTTATGTGTCCCAGCGACGTAATGTCGCTGGGTTCTACCAAGTTTGATGATTTGAAGTTTGAGATGATTCGGTTGCAGACGGAAATTAACAATTCGGCTAACGTGTAATTAAAAGTTTTGTTAATTAAAGTTGTAATCTAAATATCAAATTTGAAAGGATTTTAAGATGAATAAGGTATACAAATCTATTCTTTCTGTAGCTGCTGCTACTATCGTAGCTGGTGCTACTATGGCCCCTGCTTATGTAAGTGCTTGGGGTGACACTACTATCAATGGTCGTCCTAGCTATACTATTGACGAGATCAATAATAATGCGCTTGGCGATACTATTACTTTTAACTCTATTTCCAATGGTAAAATTGGTAATGAGAAATATTTCGTAGGTGCTAGACTTAGCTCTGACACCACTAGCGCTTGGAACGCTAAATCAATCAACGTAGTAGATGGTGAGACTTACACTATCCGTCTATACGTTCACAACAACAGCCCTAAGGGTACTGATGCTATCGCTAAGGGTGTGTCTGTAAACTTTTCCCTTCCTACTAATGTAGCTACTTCTCATACTGTGATTGGTTATTTGAACTCTTCAAATGCTAATCCAGGCCGTTACTGGGATGAAGTAGAACTTACTTCTAGTGAGAACTTCTACATGGAATATGTAAAGGGTTCTGCACAATATCGTAACACTCAGGGTACTTTTGCTCTTTCTGACACGATAATCAATGACAATGTCGCTATTGGTTATACTTCTATGAATGGTGAAATTCCTGGTTGTTATGACTACGATGGTGAAGTAACCATCCAAGTTAAGGTACACAGCTCTGTATCTGCAAAACTTGCTAAGACTGTACGTATTAAGGGTTCTAATGGTAACTTCGTAGAGTCTGTAAACGCTAATGTTGGCGATGAAGTTGAATACCAGATTGAGTACAAGAACTTGCTCGCTGACACTGTAGATAACGTAATGATTCGTGACGTACTTCCTAAGAACGTAGAATATGTTGCTAACTCTACTTACCTTTATAACTCTAACCATCAGGATGGCGTACTACTAAAGGATAACACTATTGCTACTACTGGTATCAATATTGGTAGCTATGTGGCTAAGGGTAATGCCTATGTACGTTTCACTGGTAAAGTTGTAGATAACACGCTTGCTTGTGGTAACAACCAACTCGTAAACTGGGCAAGTGCTACTGTGAATCACGCTGTTGTAAAAGACGATGCTTCTGTAATGGTAGCAAAGACTTGTGAAGGCAGCACTGATAACAGTGATAATACTCCTACCCAGGATGATAATGGTGTAGGTACCACTGCTAGCATCGTAAAGACTGGTCCAGAATCCATCGTGGCTGGTGCACTTGGTGCAGGTGCAATTACTACTGTAGCTGGTTATTACATCGTTAGCCGCAAGAAGGCTTAAGGCTAGTCCTTAAGTGGCTGAATTGACCGCTTTACGTCTGGGTGGTACAAAAATCCTCCTTTCATGGGAGGATTTTTGATGGGCTGAAACATGTGGGCAAAATGATGGTATGAGTGGGATAATGGTATGAGCGAGATAATGGGGTGGGGTGCATGATTACCCTGATGAGTAACTTTCTTGGTTGTGTCAGGGGTACGTGTTGAGATTTCAAATTATTTTTATTATCCTGAGAATGCCTATAGAATGCCTTGCTTATGAGGTTGTCAAGATAATACGGCGATTTGACATTTATAAGCATGTGTGGTATAATAAGAAGATAGGCAGTGATGCTAGTATTTTTACAGTTAGAATTTCGATAAGGAGGTGATGAATAGGCGCTAGCATTGTGGCTGCAGATGAGGTAGTTGGGTATTGCAATTGATGTAGATGAGGAGGAATATTGATGAAAAAGGTGGTTGCAACTATAGTAATGTGCGTGATGATACTGGGTGTGGCGTCTTGTGGTCAGGAAGAAGACACAGTGACACTATCTCGTGATGAATATGAGAAGTTGGCTGGAATTAGTGAAGAAGACGTGGCTGCTTCTGAAGATGTGGTCGTAGAGCCGGATCCTTATGAGGAGATGGATGCTGAGATGCTAGAAATTCAGAGACAGACTCTGAATAAGAGCTACGATGAGATATTGGCGATGCTGGAAGTAGATGAGGACTTCGCTAAGGAATATGGTGGCTACTATTTGAGACAGAATGATAAGCTATATACGCTGGATTTGTTGCCGGTGGACATAGCAGAACAATATGGCCTGGGATACTGGGCTGGAGATAACACGGGATTCGTCTATTCGTTCAAAGTAAATGATTACCAGAATATCAGGACTGGTGGACCGATTCCGGCGATTAAGGCTAGTAGTAGTGACAGTGAGCTGGTAGTATATGGTCAGGATAGAGTGGCGCTTTATGGCACTAATGTAGTGGGAACTGGTACAAGATACGAGCTGAATAGTAATTTCCTTCGCCATACGCAAAATCCTTTGCGCGAAGGAGGGCTGACTAGTGTCGAGAATCTGTGGTTCTTATATAACGAGAATGGCGAGAAAGTAGACCTTATGGACATTGGAGTCTCAGATCTGGATAATTTTGGTAAGGAATATACTATTCAATACTGGGACGATTCTAGATACGGGCAAGAGCACGAAGTGAATAAGGGCGCTCTAATGGATTCGTATGTCTATGCGCCACTGAATTATGTGGATCCTGATTATCTATACACGGTACAATATTCTGATGATGGTGCCGTGGTAAAGCTCGATGAAGTAGTGCCTGGAAGATATAGTGTAGGTGGCAACGGAATTATCGAAATATACTAACAGCTAGACTAGCGCCCCCTTATGAGGGCGCTTTTTGATGAATATGGCTCTTTATGTGTTACAAAAAATGAAAGCTCCGATCTTGCGCATTACAGCGCTGCCTGACGAGCTTTCGATAATTTTATATTATCACAGATATTAAATAATTTCAAGGATTTTCTTGTCTTTTGTGACTAAAAGTAGGTGTTTTATGCCTTTTGTGGTTACGGTGGAGTGGAATTTTAGCTCGCTTTTAATTTTTGCGATATGCATCTTAGAAAAACGAGCATCTACTATAATGTTCTTGGACTGCTGGATTGCAGAGTGAAGTAGGTGTTGGATATTATATTTGCCGGTGCCAGTTGGGGTTTTCAGCTCCCAATGCAAGCCCTTAATTAAAAAATCTGGTGTTTTTTGATTGCTTCGAGGAATGAACTTGATATCAGCTTTGAAATAATCACTTAAAATATAAGCAGCAGACATTTCTCTAGGAGATGGCTTTGGAAAAACGCTTTTAGGAACTATGACCGAGTAATCTCTATTCGACATATACTTATTCTAGCATCTTTTACAGGGGTTTTCAAGATTATTCAGGGAGTAAGCGTGGCTTAGTGAACGATTTTGGAATAAGTCATCATTCTAAGTAGTTATCCACACTCAAAACACTTCTGATTATATTTTTTATTCAACGAGAAAATTTCGGTAACATTATTTTTTTATCTAATAGGGAAATTTGCATTTTTGGTATTGTTTGATATGATGTAAGTATATTCGGGGATTTCTCGCACCCTAGCCCAAAAGGTTAGGGGAAATTTTTTATTCGCTTAAATATAGATTGCGAAAACCACTCTTTACTTTATCCATATCATCTTCTGCAACTTGGCCTAAATAAGTATAAAGCTAGCAGTGCTGAAAGTTTTTGCCTGAGAAAGTGTGGCATAGACTTCTTTACCCTGAAACCTGAAGTTTATTGGGTGGGTGAATAGTGACTTTTTGTTAAATGCGAGTATTGAAAAATGAAAAAACGTGCTATAATGGTTATAGTTATGGAGAGTCATAGCAATAATCAAGAGAGGCCAAATGTTAAACAATAAACAGTCAATACATATCAATAAGAAAGTTTCAGCGAGAATAGCTGAATTTATGCGCTCGTATATATATAATATAGGTCGCGCAGGAGGCGTGCTATGCGCCTAGGGGGATATAATTACAATGGTATAATAAAGGCATTTTGCCGTAATTTGTTGCCGATGTTATGTCTGGCTTGTGTGGTACTTCTTACTGTGTCCGTGATACTGCCACCTGACTTTTCTTCCAAATCTTCGAGTGCTGCCACTGGTGATTCTAACGACTCAACCACCTCTCTAGAGTTTACGAGCGCTAGTGGCAGTGCCAATGTGAATCTGTTAGTAGATAGTAGTAATGGTACTTTTGCTGCTTCTGATACATCTAGTACTTCTTCTGATCTAGCTAAGTTCAATATTACTACTAATAACTATACTGGTTATACTTTATCCATTAAAGCAACAGACAATACTGGTACACTAATTAATAATGAAGATGAGGATACAGAAACTAATTACTTATCTTCTATTAGTACTAATGGCGAATCAAGTGGCTTTAGTAATGGTGAATGGGGCTATATGCCTAGCACTTACTATAATGCTTCCACTTCTAGCTACGTTGATAACAATACTACCACATACTTACCTAGTCCCACTACCACTTCTACTATCTTAGATGCTACTAGCACCGCAAACATAAGTACAAGTGGTAAAGATTATACTATAGGTTTAGGCGTAAAGGCAGATTATGGTAGTAAGTCTGGCACCTATACGAAGACTTTTGAATTACTCTTTGTTTCTAATCCTACTCCATATAGTATTACTTATCGTGATAATACAGGAGATAGTAATGTAGAT
>JAZQJM010000075.1:0-2437 GCA_045541635.1 Candidatus Nanosyncoccus sp. | reverse complement strand
GGCGAGTTTAGCTACGGCGTAGACGTCGTTATCACGAGTATCTTTAAGCGCGGTTACTGCACCCTGAGCCAAGCTAGAACATCCAGACCAATTCTGTAGGTTACCAGCAGATGGTATCCAATGCGCATAGAGCTTTAATCCCACGGTACTATACTGCCCCGCCGTGATTGATACTGTTTCCATTGGCCCGTAATTTGTACCAGTGCCATCTGCCTTAGTATTCCACCCAGCGAAACCATATCCTGCTCTAGAGAAGTTAGACGGATAAAGGTTGATGCTGGTGGCGCTAGAGCTAATCGTCTGGTCCGCCATCGTACCCGCATCTGCCCCATTCCCCACATACACCACCTTATTCGCTGGCGCCGCCGCGTCCATGACGCAGCGGACGGTCCTCCCGAAGTACTTGCTGTAGTACTTACCCGGGGCGACGTAGCTACTGTAGAAGTACAGGCCGTAGGCGTAGTAGGACGTGTACGCCGTAGACGACCAGTAGCTGCCGCTGTCGCCACGAGCGTACACCGAGCCGCTGTCGACGCTGCCAGAATAGACAAAATTATTAGGATAGCTTCTAAGACCAGCGCTAGTATTAGTTGCGCCTGCGTTAGCGTTAGTGTTTAACGCGTAAAACTCACCCGATGAATTACCAGTAGGTAGGTGCCAGCCCTTTGGACATAAATCTCCAGCCGTAGTATTACCACTAGACACACTGTAAGTGCCTCGTCCTGCAGTTGCTGAATACCAGTTGTAGTAGTTGCCATAACTATAGATATTATCACTCGTGGTCGTGTTAGTAGCGCGACTTGCCGTATTATCGGTTCTAAGCCTGGATTGGTCATCGCACGCAGCTGAGTCGGTATTGCACCAGCCATTTGGAGCAGTGGTAGCGTCATAGGCCACATCGGAATTAGGTGAAAGAGTATTGTATGTAGCAGTATCGGTATAGTTATGTTTCAATGTAACGGTTGAACCACTATATAGTGGATTATTAGTATTTGAAGTTGTTAAAGTTGCCGTATTATCTAGCCTTAAGTTCTCAATCATCCAACATTTACCGTCAGCGAGTTTAGCTACAGCGTAAACGTCGTTATCACGAGTATCCTTAAGCGCAGTTACCGTACCTATTGCCATACTAGCCGGACAAGTCCAGTCTTGCAAGTTTCCAGCAGATTGCACCCACTTAGCGTAAAGCCTTAATCCATCAGACGCATATTGGCCAGCCGTGATAGTAATAGTCTCCATTGGCCCATAGTTAGTACCAGTGCCATCCGCCTTAGTATTCCACCCAGCGAAACCATATCCTGCTCTGGAGAAATTAGATGGATAGAGATTAATACTAGTGGCGCTAGAGCTAATAGATTCTCTTGCCATCGTTCCCACTACGCTAGTACCATTAGCCATGTAGCACACATTTCCGCCAGGACAATCTGTCCCAGTAATTGTCACTGCGCCATTCCCTGCACCAATCTTGTAGTATGGATTAACCGCAGTAGTAGACGATAGCGAAGCATTGGTAGCAGAATCAGTCTTAGCCCATTTACTTAATTCGTATCCGCTTTGGAAGGTTGGATAGAGATAGTAATTAGTACCATAGACTAGATTACTAACGGATCCACCACTAGTAGATACTGTACCCATAAGTGTGCCACCACTAGCACCACTAGCAGTCCTAACTTGTACACTAGATACACCAGTTCCTGCGAAGGTAATAGTAAGTTTATACTTATTAGCCGTACATACGCCATAAAGTGTAGTATTAGCG
Organism: Candidatus Nanosyncoccus sp.; assembly: GCA_045541635.1. Taxonomy (GTDB): domain Bacteria; phylum Patescibacteriota; class Saccharimonadia; order Saccharimonadales; family Saccharimonadaceae; genus Nanosyncoccus. The sequence goes on along the minus strand of JAZQJM010000075.1, from coordinate 678 downwards.
GTAGGAGTAAATGATGCACCGGAAGCATAGGTAATTGTCGTAGCGTTAGTAGCCGTAGTAGTCCAACCACAAGTGTAGCCAGTCTTAGTGATGGTTGGCAGTGTCTTAGCTTGGGAAGACCAACCAGCATAGAGAGTGATTGCTCCTGCCGTCGTATAGGTCCATTGTTTAGATGCATTGGTATAGGTAGTAGAAGCTTCTAGTGCTGGAGTAGTGGTGTTCCCTGCGATCTTATTCGTCGCACCTGATTCCTTGTACCAACCGTTAAATGTGTAAGTAGAAGTGAGGGTTGAAGTGGATGATACTGTAGCGCCACTTGCATTATTGCTACTTGGAAGTGAAAATCCTGACACTGTGTACTTTCTTTGTGGAACAGTAATAGCAGATAGGCTTGTAGCATTGTAGTTTACGGTAGCTGAGGTAGAACCAGCCGTAGTAGCACCATTGCCATTCAGTGTAATGTTGTTCCTACAGACGCCATAAAGCGTTAGGTTACTCGTAGGTGTGATGCTAGCACCAGAATTATAGGTCCAAGTCGTAGCGGTGCTACTAGTCGCCCAACCACAAGTAGAACCAGTTCTAGTGATAGTAGGAAGTGTTACCGCATTATCCGTCCACTGTGAATATAGTGTAATAGCTCCAGCTGTAGTATAGGTCCATTGCTTACTTGCGTTTGTA
>JAZQJM010000074.1:0-1760 GCA_045541635.1 Candidatus Nanosyncoccus sp. | reverse complement strand
GGGAATATTAACCGTGGTCTCGAGCTTGAAATTCTTGCTCCAGTCAATTTTGTATCCCGTATCTAGGTAGGTGTCTTGGCGGTGGGCATAATCCTCCTGATAATCATGAACCATAGCATAATTATTAACTTTCCAAATCGCATAAATTACAATGTTGGTACCATCCGTAGTCTGGTCAATGCCGAGATTACTACCAGCTGCATAAGTGTTGCCTTCGCAGGTCTGGTCCTTCGTCGTAGCGTCTTCTACTGGCTTAGTGTCGCACCACCCAGCAAAAGTAAAGCCAGTCCTAGTCGGGACGGCGTCACTTAGAGTCATATAGCTATCTTCTACGGCAGTACCACCAGCAATTTCAGCACCTTGTGGGTTTACGCTTGGCATGTCTTGGACTGTGTCTTCAGTATTCTTATCATAGGTTACGTTATAGACGATATCATTACTAAGGGCTACAATCATGAAATCGCCAGTATAAGCACCAGCGTCTAGATCAAAGTCAGCTCTAGCACCAATAGAAATTGTATAGGAATTACTACTTGAGTTAGGTGCATCAGTAATGTCTAATGTGTCACCTGATGTAGTCGGAGCGGGTAGATAGTTGTCTACGTTAGTAGTCTTAATATTCACGCCATTACTAGAAGTTACATATTGGCTTGGCTTGTAGCCCCATTTGTTATTGTATGAGCTATTGTTCTTAAATGTGTTTTCAGTGATGCTAGAATCAATAGATTCAATAGTCTGACCGGAGGTTGAGGTGAGACTGGTGCTACCCTTAGATAAGATTTGGAGTGTATAGCCAGTGAAGTTGTCCGTGTTTACTGTAATTGTAGCATCAGCAGAATCACCAAATTCACCATCAGCGGATGGAGTAATGTCTACTGCTACGTTATTAGTGTCTAGTGTGAGAGTTAGAGAGCTAGATTTAGCTGCAGCGAAACAACCTTCAGTAATAATTAAATTAAGCACAAAAACCACAACCATAACCAATCCCAGATTGTGCCTTTGACTTAGCTTAACCATTATTTCTCCCCACGCCTCGCTTGTTCCTTTTTAGCTCCTTTTTTAAATTAATTTCGTCTTGGTACTATGAATTACCTCCTGCATTTACCCCCTCTGCGTTACCGTTATCACTGCTAGATCCCTCGCTGCTAGCTCCGTCCGTAGTTACCTCTTCACCAGCCCCATCCGAAGTGGCGCCCTCACTCGCGCCTCCAGCTTCTCCAGGAGCATCATAGGTATACGCTTTGTAAACTTCATACTTTGCGGACTTTAGCTGGTCTTCGGTTAATGCTGTGTATACGAAGAGATTAAACGAGTAAGTCTGACCCGGGCCAATTCCTTCGGCATAGAGTGACGATTTATCCAAAATATTGCCATCGTTGTCTTTTGCGACTACGTCTACGGCTACCGTAAGCGTGTCGTTAGATTTGTTCTTTACGTTCGTCACGACGGCACCATGCTGGCCAAGTTCGTCTTCGATCTGTTGGTAGCCTACGAACTCTACATCAATCAAATCATTCGTAACCCTACCAGTCTCGGTCTTATCTTCTTCCGTTAGCTCATCAGTAATCACCGTAGCATTTGATTCTTCTACCGGCGTAACGGCGTCACCACTATTGTTCTGAAAAGCTTTGACAATCAGAAAAACGGCAATCGCAATTATAGCCACTGCCGCTACGCAAATTAAGATAATTGATAAAAGTTTTTTCTTATCAGATTTTCCTTTTCCACCAGAAACGAAGCTGACTTTTGCATTCTGAAAA
>JAZQJM010000073.1:0-3360 GCA_045541635.1 Candidatus Nanosyncoccus sp. | reverse complement strand
CTTCCGTCCCCACTGTAGTCGGTACTAGATCGTCATGGTCTATCAGGTAAATATCCTGCAGCGCTGCCCCTAGTGATAAAATCCTAGCCATTATTCCCTCCTTTAGAAAATTTTACTTCACGAAGCATCTATAGCATCACTCCGTTCTTATCGATCTCGGCTACCATTGCTTGATAAGCCTCGGCTGGATTCGGTGCTTTAGCGATGGCCGAACCTACATTAATCACATCTAAGTCTGCATGGGCCAGCGCACGAATATTGGTCATATTAGCCCCACCATCCCAGCCAATTTCTACTTCTGGCTTCATATTTCTGATGATGGAAATTTTCTCCATTTGCATCATGTCGGCAGGGCTTCCCTGTACGCCTAATTGCCCAGCGAAAATTAGCACATGATCAGCTTCCTTAATATATGTTTCCACGCGCCCAGGGTAAGTAGATGGTAATAGCGCAATACCTACCTTAATGCCAGCAGCTTTCAACTGCGCAATGGACGGTGTCAAATCCTCACTTGCTTCAGCATGAAAAATACACAGGCTAGGCTTCAGCTTTAATATAAAATCCATACTCTGTGACGGGTAAGCTGCCATAAGATGCAAATCTACCGTCCAAGCCTTCGGCCACCACAAATTAGACACGTCGAGCGTGGTAGCTGGCGCAAAAGTCCCATCCGTTGTATCGATCTGGACGCGTTTGGTGAAACCGTTCAGAGTCTCTACCTGCTTACGATAGTCTAACTTATTGTCGGTGAGAATAGTAGGTACGATTGTTACGGTCCTAATCATAATCACCCCTTTCATCTAAGCGATTAAGTCTGCGCACACGCCTCTCAATCGGCTCGAATTTTGTCTCCATGAAAACTTTCACGATTTCCTTCATCGTGTCTATGTCTGTCCTATCGGCAGACATACAGAGGACATTTGCATCATCAGATTCTCTCGCCTTCATGGCAGACTCTACCGACTCGCAAAGCGTCGCTCTTATACCCTTGAAGCGATTAGCCTGAATCGTCATGCCATGTCCAGACCCACAGATTAAGATGCCCTTCGCCCCGTAATCTCTCCTCACGGCGCGCGCCACAGCAATGGCTGGATCGTTAAAATCATCTCCCTCGGAATAACTGTACGCGCCTACGTCAGTTACGTTATCCTCAGTCGTGGCTAGATATTCTAGTAGCCCCTTCTTCTTCTCCATTCCACGATAGTCAGCGCCTATAAAGATATCCATTATGCTTCCTTTCCAAAATCAGTCGCGAGCTCCACTAGGCGATTAGAATATCCCCATTCATTATCGTACCATGCGACAACTTTTATCATATTGCCACCCACTACGTCTATTAGTGGCAAATCTACAATACAGGAATGTGGATCACCGATAAAATCTGACGACACTAATTCTTCTTCTGTCACTCCAATAATTCCCTCATAATACGGATCGCTGGCTACCTTCTTGAATAGCTCGACCAGCTCTTCCTTAGTGGTGTCTTTCTTTAGTACGGCAGTGATATCCGATAATGAAACTACTGGAGTAGGTACCCGTATCGACAAACCATTAAATTTGCCAGCTAGTGATGGAATCGTGAGAGCTGCTGCCTTCGATGCTCCAGTGGTAGTAGGTACGATATTTTCAGCTGCCGAGCGCGCTTCACGTAAATCTTTCGCTGGCGCATCGAGGATTCTCTGTGAGCCAGTGTAAGAATGTACGGTAGTCATCATTGCTTTCTCGATACCATAATTATCCTCGAGGACTTTCATAATCGGGGCGATACAATTGGTAGTGCATGATGCATTGGAGAGAATCTCGTCAGAATCTTCTACGGTTTCCTCATTGACGCCGATTACAATAGTCTTCGCGCCCTCACCCTTCGCTGGGGCTGAGATAACTACACGCTTCGCACCAGCTGTGATGTGTGCTTTCGCATCTTCTGGCTTAGTGAAAAACCCAGTCGACTCAATCACAGTGTCCACGCCGAGTTTCTTCCACGGCAAATTCGCTGGATCCTTCTCGGCGAAGACGGCAATCTTGTTCCCGTCGATAATTAACTCATTGTCGGTATAATCCACTTCCCCATCATAAGCTCCGTAGGAAGAGTCATGCTTAAATAAGTGTGCTAAAGTCTTCGTATCGGTGATATCATTAATCGCGACCACCTCAGCATCTCCACGTGATAGCAAAATCTTCAGTGCATTACGCCCAATCCTGCCAAATCCATTAATCGCAATTTTCATGATATACCTCCTATTTCACTTATTCTTATTGTAACATATACGCACAGATTCGGGAAGAATATCTTCGTCGCAAATAGCGTAATATATGGTGGTTTTATATTCTGGTCACACCATCATACAAAATCTAAAAGGTAATTACCTTTCTGAAATGTAATTACCTTTTGTTGTAGGCGACCCGTACTGATCTTACCATATTGATGCCGTTATCAAATATCGCAAGCCCATAGGAATTATCTAGGAGCTACTTAGCGACACAGCGAACTGAGTAGCCGTTGAACCGACCAACGTAAGTCTGAGGAACCACATTCGAGGGAGTGACGTACAAGTAGTACATACTGCCACTATTGTAGTACGTAGAGGACCAGAAGCCACCGTTGCTACCCTGATCGCTCGCTGGACTACCGTAGTAGCCGGGGAGAGGCGTAGACAGTGCGTTACGGAAGTCCGTAGCGTCACCACCATATCCAGTATTATATAAGTAATAGTAGGACTTATTAGCAGTATTACCATATGGTATCATCCAGCCACTAGGACAGATATCGTAGCTAGCGTTACCAGAGCCTGCTTTATTTGCATAACAATAACTACCAGCTGTAGCAGCACAGTAATTGTAATATACGCCCACCTTACCACTTGCCGATCCATATTTAGGGCTAAGTACGACATCAACTGAATCGGTATTAATCTGGGCAGCTGTGTAAGAATTAATGCTTCCAGAGCTCGGTAATGTGAATGTTACGCTTGGCGACATATTAGTATTAGATGTAGAGAGTTGTTCCGTAAGCGCTACGCTACCCAGTCTTAAGTTATCAAGTAACCAACAGTTATTATCAGCTAACTTTTGTATGTTATATTCTTGTTCATCTCTTTTGTCATATACTAGTGTCATTTCTGTTGGACAATTAGCAGTAGTAACGTCCTGAATATAAATCTTATCTTTCTCCCAAATCGCATATAGCATTATCGTAGTCTCATCCGTATCTTGTACTGTATATGTGTCTCCAGCTTGATAAGTAGTACCATTACATACTGTACCTTCATTAGTAGTAGCAGTTGTACACCAACCAGTAAAGGTATAACCATCTCTCGTAGGGATACTAGTAGTAAGTGCTACTCCTTCTCCAGCTGTACC
>JAZQJM010000072.1:0-9359 GCA_045541635.1 Candidatus Nanosyncoccus sp. | reverse complement strand
CGCCGCCATCGCCATGTATGAGTGGACCCGCCAAAACATTTTCAAAGCACAAAAAATGGTGGAGTAACAGGGACTCAAACCCTGGACCTCTGCCTTGCAAAGGCAGCGCTCTAATCAACTGAGCTATTACCCCATAATATTATTAATGTATTCTCTTTATTCTACACCATCTCGGATAGAAAATCAAGAGGGAAGAGCGAATTTTTCAAGATTTTGTCACGAGTGTGCACGATCGTGGTAATCATACGGGTAGCCACATCATAGTAACAGGGCAAAGGAAAAACCGCCATTTTTTAAAGAGAGGGGCGGTTTTTCAGGTCATACATATAACTTATGCAGCCTCGCAGTTCATCCTGCACAAGTTACCCCAATTATATATCACATCGTGAATAAAGTCAATACTCTTTTTCCACAAATTGTGCAAAACCCATTAAAATGTTGTTCGGGTTTCATAAAATTATTAAAACATATTTTTAAGAAAAAGCATATTGACAAAACTAAAGCGCTATGATATAATTATAAGCATAACATTGGTGATGTGATGTTTGGAGGCTAGATTTATCTAGTCTTTAAATGTTTCAAATAAGGTGTTTGATATTAATATTAACGGTGGGCAGAAGGAGTTCTAGAATGTCTGGAACCAAAGCTGGTGGCATGAAAGCTGCTGCTACTAATAAAGCCAAGTACGGCCGCGAATTCTATGCTCGTATTGGCAAAAAAGGTGGCCAGAATGGTCACACTGGTGGTTTTGCTGCTAACCCAGCTCTTGCTCGTATCGCAGGTGCTAAGGGTGGCCGTATCTCTCGCCGTGGCCCAGCTAAGAAAGCTGCCTAGGTATTAAATCGCCATCTCAAGAGTAGTCCTCTCAAGTTCTATACCATATCACACTTGGGACAATGATATATCCTGTCTGGCGTCTGAAATCGCGTAAGCCCACATTTAGGGCAGCGCGATTTTTTGTCTAGCCAATTCCTGTAAGTGTCGAGCTCTCGCTCTACCACCTCTTCTACGTATTCCACCCCATAGGAGTCACAAACTTCTCGCGCCTTTTCCCAGGCTTCGCGCTCCTTGCGTAATCTGTCGGCATCAATGGCAAAATCCACATGTCCACATAAATAATGTCCCAGTTCGTGCATCATTAACAGCTCTGAAGGCTCCTCTTCGCCAACCATGATCGTCCGTGGTGGACGAAAAGCGAATTTTCTCCCAGTCACTATCCTGACATCTGGGTAGTCCACCTTAATCCTCTCTATTAATCGCTTATTCATTATTCCAGTACATGCCAGCAGAAGTCTACTCTTCGGCCTGTTCCATTAACTTAGAATACAAATAGCAACCATAAATCACGGAATCCAGTGGACGCTTCGGCTGACGATATTTTGCGTCCGTTTTGGGTAAAAATTTTACATAGTACTTAAAAATTTTACCAAGTGGCCCACCCAGAATAATACTGTCTGGCTCGTAGGTCTCAATGATATCAGGAATCCCTAGATATACTCTTCTCGCGATATCTTGCATGAAATTCACCCCTCTTACGTCGGTGATTGGCTTCATCTCGTAGGCTTTCTCAAGTGCGCTCGCTGCAGCGATGTCCTCCCATTCAGCCGTAATTCCATTATATGTATAAAAAATGTGTCCAGGCTCAAAAGCCCCTGATTCTGGCAATAGTACTCCATCATCAGCTACGCCACCACCCACTCCAGTAGAGAAGGTTAAGAATACCGTGCGACCTTTCAGTCCATAAGATTCGAAGATAGTCGCTAGATTCGCATCATTTTCGAAATATATTGGGCAGGAAAACACGGACCTCACTTCATCCATCAGAGAGAAAACTCCCCAATCACGGTTACCAAGTGTGATTGAACAATTTTTTTGTACAATTCCCGGCACAGCTACCGTAACAGAGATAACATCATATTTAGTAAACTGCAGAAGCCCATATCGTAGGTCCTGCGTGAATTTCTCCAAAGTGTCAGCCGTCTGGAATTTATAGCGCCGAATAACGCGACCATGTCTAGAGAATAGCGCGATTAGCGTCTTGGTGCCCCCGATGTCTACACTTAGATACATATTTACATTATACCAGTTATTTGATATAATAAAAGTAGTTTTGGACCCATTCAGAGGTGTCAATTACCACCATATTGGCATCTCTGAATGGGTCTAAAGGAAGGAAAATATATTTATGGCTGATGCCAAAAAACTCACAATGGACGAGCTTCTTGCTGCAAACGAGGATTCGTTCAAGAAAGTCGTAGCAGGAGACACTATCACTGGTAAAGTTCTCTCTGTTAAGAAGCACGAGATTTTAATTGATCTCGGTGCGCAGGGTGTAGGTCTAGTACCACGCCGTGAAGCGTCATATGTTCGTAATTTGAACGTTGGCGACGAAGTAACTGCTTCTGTTATTGAGGCAGAGATGGAAGATGGCTATGTATTGCTATCTCTCCGTAAAGCCGTTAAGGACAAGGGCTGGGATGAAATCCAGGCTAAATTGGATAACTCCGAGACTGTAGAGGTCACACCTTACGATGCTAATCGTGGTGGTCTCCTTGTAGAGTACGAAGGTATCCGTGGTTTCTTACCAGTATCACAGCTTTCTGCTGAGCATTACCCACGCGTGGGTTCTGCTGATAAAGACGAGATCTTACAGCGTCTCAACTCTCTAGTAGGCAAGCCAATCAAGGTCCGTATTCTTGATGCCATCAAGAAAGAGAACAAGCTAATCTTCTCTGAGAAGGAAGCTATCAAGGACGGTCTCGCTGAGCGCTTTGCTGAGCTCAGTGTCGGCGATGTTGTTAAGGGCGTAGTGACGGGCGTAGTAGATTTCGGCGTCTTCGTTAATGTAGACGGTATCGAAGGTCTCGTGCACATTTCCGAGATCTCTTGGGAGCGTGTCAATAACCCATCAGACTACGTCAAGGTAGGTGACACTCTCGAGGCTAAGATTATCGCTATCGATAAGGAGCGCTTATCTCTCTCCATGAAACAACTCACTGAAGATCCATGGCTTTCAGAGGTAGAGAAGCTAAAGAAAGGCGACAAAGTAGAGGGTACCGTTACTCGCATTACTCCATTTGGCGCATTTGTACAGATTTCCTCAGCTGTAGAAGCTCTCGTTCACGTATCAGAGCTCGGCGAAGGTTCTGACGTAGATCCAGAGAAGGTCTTCACCCTAAACGAGCGCAAGACTTTCAAGGTTCTCGACATTGATAAGGACGGTCGTAAGATCTCCCTCTCCATCGAGAAATAATCTAACATAAAATCAGCACTAGTAAGGTGCTGATTTTTTGTGGAAGCGTTGTTAAATACCACAGCACTATTAGGGGCGCAGTGAGTCATCAAGTATTGTCTTAGTAGTTTCTATCTTGAAGATTTATTTTAAAACTCATAGCATTTATTGCTGTATAACTTGGAGTGAAGATGTCGGCTGGCAGCTCCCGTCCAACGGTTGGACTAAAGTACCACATGGACGGGTGACAGTCGTGGAGGGGGACCCCCGTCGAGCTTATGCGAGATGGGGGAGGAAAACGACTGGCAGGTCCCGTCCAGTGACGACTATCCACAGAATACCATTCTCATAAATTATTCACTAACGCTTTTTTTGGGGTTTATGTCTTGCGAATAATAGTCATGAGCGCTATAATAATACTAAAGCGCATAAACGAAAGGTCATACAAATGCAGGAAGTCGATAAATTTATTGAGAGTCTTTTAGAGGAGAAAGGAATTACCGACCTCGAGCCAGATGTGAAGGCTGACCTAGTTGCTGACATGAAGAAGCGCCTATTGGACCAGATAGATAAAGCTGCCATTATGAAATTGAGTCAGGAGCAAGCCGACGAGCTGGCGAGGCTTGCAGACGACCCAAGTTTCACTAACGAACAGATGACTGAATTTATGCAAAAATCTGGTGTTAATCTGACCGAAGTTGCGCTCGACACTATGCTACAGTTTCGTAACTACTACCTAGGCACGGGGGACTAAATGAGCGAGAAAATCAACACTAATACTAGCGATTCGGACAATAAATGGCAGAGCCTCGCAGCACCAAATCCAGAAGATAATAACAGTGGCAAACTTACCATTGAAGAAATCACGAGGATGGCTGATCGAGCCTTAGCCGAGATAGAGAAACAGCGTCGTAATGATGTCGCAAATATCCTTGATAGCCAAGCTCCGTTACCCGGTGCAACAGAATCTGGCTCCAAGAATCCCGAGTCAATGTCTAGGCAGGATCAAGCTGCGCTGCTTAATCAGGAGTTGCTGGAACTCGGCAACCTCGAGAACGAACAGGATAAGAAGAGTCTTCTCGAGGAGGAGTTACGTAGGCTGGATGAGCTTGAAAGTTCAGATGTTGCCGACAATCACGAAAAAACCGATACCCCTGAAGGTAATCATGAGGACATCGAAGATAAGGATACCATACTTCGCGCAGAGCTTCGCGAACTAGATAAACTCGAAGACGAACAGCAAAAGGCCGACATTTTACGCCAAGAACTATCAGAGCTTGATCGTATGGAAGAGGATGATTCTACTAAGTCTTCCACCGATAAAGACACGAACGAGCGTCCAATGCTTGCAGCTATTGACGCTGATTGGAATCATGACCGTAGGGAATTAGCCGAAGATCTCGCGAAGCACGCAGTTGACGAAGAGTCGGCTAAGGGCAATTACATCAAGCGTCTCTGGCAGGGTACACTTTTTAAGAAATATTATCAGAAGAAATACACCAAGGAATTTTTGGAAGGCGCTCGCACCACTACTATGGGTGACCAGGAGATGACCGTTAATGATATTATTATGGCGCGCAAAGATGCTGCCATGCAGCGTCTCATATTGGGCGCCACCGAAGACATGCGCTACATTCACGACAAAATCGGCGAGAAACGCACTGAAGCTGCTCCAGAAGTCACTAAGGCCGTCGACCAAGCTATCCGTAATTTTGCCGACCCAGAGAAGACTAAGGGCAAGACCGAAGAGGAACTTAGGCGTAATTTTGAGAACGAAATCGCTCGTATTAAGGCTGAAGCTAGAGACAATGGTCAGGCAGCAGACGGGCTTACCATTGATAATTATATGGACGTCGCAATTCAGGCTCGTAATTTTGTCAGTCACGAAGTTTCTATCGACCGTGTAATGGCAGGATTTAAGGTCTATAATGTAGATGTTCGCGACAATATCCGTACTAAGGCTCACCGTGATACCATTGATAAAATTACTGACACACTCGAAAGTAGTAAAATCGGCCAATTCATCCCAGCCGAGATTCTCGCTGGCGCCGTCAGTATTGCAGCTGGCCTTACTGGCACCGGAATTAGGGTTGCTGGTGGTGGTATGCTCGCCTCTTCGGTGATCGCCGGCTTGAAAGAGCGTAATCGTATTACCGAGGATCGTACTCGTATGCTACGTGATATTGCTAACGGCTACACTGAGAATACTAGGAAAAAGAAAGTTGCGAAATACGAACAGACTCTCGGTGGTACTATGTACAACCTAGAGAAAGCTAGCAGTCTTACGGATAATATTAACGCAGCCCTCGCCATGGAAGGGGAAAATCGTTCCGACGCCATCCTTCGCGCCATCGCCGAAGCTCGTGTCAGGATTGATTTCTCCGATAGTGAGCAGAAAGATCTCATCGCCTTTAGCTCCGAAGATAAACGTGGCGATGAACGTCTAGCACTAGATATTGCTACCATTCGCGCCGAGAAATCTCTCTCGCAATCTGACCAGGAAAAACTTGCTATTATGAAAGCTGAAATTGAAGAGCAAATTCGCCGAGGTTACGAAGATGAGGACGGCAATCGTATCGAGGGTGTCGAAGAGCTTGATCAGAAATTCGCTAACACTAGGGCGCTCCTTGCTACGAAGAAAGCTGGCAAGACGCTTGCCCTCGGCGCACTCACTTTCTTTGGCTCTCAAGAGATTTCAGCCCTCATTAGTCCAGAGAAAATCGGCATTTTCGAAAAAGCCGGCCTTATTAAGACAGCTAATAGCGACACTGCCAGTGAGACTATTCTTGCTAGTGGTTTTGGTAAATTCCGTGGCAGCTACGAGCTCGGTGGACGCTCCGATGTCGCTGAGAATATTAGTAATCCTGACGACATTGCACGCTACGAATCTGAAGGCTACACGAAGACTCTCGTTGAGAAAGGCCATACTACTTACGAGACTAAGCTCTCTGAAGTAGATCCATCAGCCTCCACGGCCAGAGTAAATGTAAAATACGACGGTTGGGCTAATAACGGCACAAGAATTTCGGACCATAATGAACTTCGTGCTCATCTAGAAAATGGCCACTTCACTTCTACCATGCACGGCAACGCCACTTTTAATGGCCAGACGCTAAATTATGACGAATTGGCAGCTGCTGGTCGCATTAAGGGGTATATCACGATTGGCGACGCTAAATTCGAAATCGCCTCCTCGCTAGATGCCAGTGGTAATCTTACCTGGGGTGATAATGGTGTATTTACTACCACGTCCGGCGAGACAATTAAAGCTATCGGTGATAACGGCGAGAAGCTTTATAAATATTTCGAAATTGCCATGGACAACGGTACAGAGGATGGCGTCCAGCATATCGTACCATTTGCTACTGATATCGGTACCGATACTTTCGCTGATAAAATCCATCAGGTAGTCGAAATTCCTACTACCATCCCTGATATCTATACCTTCACCAGGGAAATACCAGGTCAAACAATCCTCAGAAACGTCGACACTACTGGTCTCGCATTTGCTCCAGAAACTGCCAGAACTGGCCTAGCAGGCGTCCGTACTGAAAGGCAGGCTCCTACAGCCACTAGCGCAAATAATGGCTCAGAGAGCGCCAGAATGGCCCAGGAGGCCACTGTAGAAGGTACCGAGGAGGCCCCAGCAGCCCCGGAGGACGCGACATTCACTGAGGAGGCTGGTACAGCCGAATCGGCCCCTAATGGCCCTGAGGGGGCCTCAGAAGAAGCCACAGGCGAAACAGCAGGCGAATCAGCAGGTGAAACAGGCACGAATGAGGCCGAATCCACCGAAGAAGAGCCACCTCTTTCTGAATTTGGTCGTCAGATGAGGGAGAATGTGGAGCAGTTCGCCGAGCTAGTAGGTGGCCAGGAGAGTATCGATATCATTACCTCTAGAAGGCCATTTGATGCCACCTCTGAAGCCGAGTGGAATGTCTGGTGGGATACTCTTAATGACAATCAGAAGACCACTATCTATGGCATCTATAACTTGCTCGAATCTTCAGATCGTTGGGAAGAACTCGGCTGGGGCTATGGTATCTCTATCTTTATTGCTATGAAACAGGCTACCGAGAGGCAATAGACTCTCGTATGATTCACTGATAATATACGCAGGATTTTATTTTGATACTATTCTATGGTATAATTATCACAAGGAGTATCCGTGAAGAAAAAAGAACTAACTGAGCGCCCATGGCTCAAATATTATGAAGAAGAAAATTTACCGAGTAACCTAGAATACCCAGATTGCTCCATGGTAGATATGATCATGCAGAGTGCTGAGAAATGGCCAGATAATGTCGCCTATAGCTACTATGGTCATAAAGTCACCTATAAGAATTTTGTTAAGAAAATCGAAAAAGCCGCCCGTGCTCTCAAGAATTACGGCGTCAAGGAAGGTGATCGCGTCACTATCTGTATGCCTAATACCCCAGAGGGTATCACAATGGTATACGCTGTTAATATGGTAGGCGCCATCTGTAACATGGTTCACCCACTATCCTCAGAGAAAGAGCTCGAATACTATATTAAGGTTGCTGAGTCTAAGTATGTCCTTGTTATTGATGCTGTCTTTGATAAAATCTATCGTCTTCGCGATACTGCACAGCTAGAGCGCATCATTGTGGTTCGTCCGAACGATGGCCTCGGCTTTCTCAAGAAGAAAATGTACAGTCTTCTTCACATTAAGAAAGTCCGTCTTCCATCTAATGACGCCCGTGTCGTCCTCTGGGAAGATTTCATTGCTAATTCCTACTTCTATCAGGGTAATTATCATGAAAATCGTGGTGGTGACGATCTCGCTGTCATTATGTATTCAGGTGGTACCACTGGCGCTCCTAAGGGCATCATGCTCTCTAATCTTAATATTAATGCCGAGGCTATCTGTGACGGCTCTATGATTCGTCAGATTACTCCAGGTGCCACAGTGCTATCTATTCTGCCACTCTTTCATTGCTTCGGACTAGGTGTCTGTATTCACACTCCACTCTGTAAGGGGATGGGCTGTGTATTGATTCCGGCTTTCTCGCATAAGCAATTCGCTGACATCATTAAGAAAAACGAGCCGAACTTCATCGTCGGCGTTCCTACACTCTACGAGGCACTCGTCAACACGAAACTTGGCCCAGACGATCTTAAGTCAGTTACGGCAGTTATTTGTGGTGGCGACGCCCTCACGCAGACTCTTCGTGACAAGGTTAACGAATTCTTACAAGCTCATGGTAGTAACGCGAAGATTCGCGTCGGCTATGGTCTCACTGAGGGTTCTGGCGCTGTCTGCCTATCTCCAGAAGATTCCTTCAAGAATGGTATTATTGGCGCCCCTATGCCAGATATGTACTTCAAAATTGTCAAACCTGACACCTTTAAGCAGCTCCCACTAGACGAAGACGGTGAAATCTGTATCAGTGGTCCACTCGTTATGATGGGCTATCTCGATAACGACGCCGAGACTGCACAGTGCATTCGTGTTCATGATGATGGTAGGGTATGGCTCCATACGGGTGATATCGGGCACTTATCGGAGGACGGCTTCATCTACTTCGGTCAGCGCCTCAAGCGTATTATCATCTCTTCAGGATATAACATCTATCCTACGCACCTCGAATCTATTATTAACTCTCATGAAGGCGTCCTGACTTCTACCGTCATTGGTATCGACCATCACTACAAGGGCCAAGTCCCGAAGGCCTATATCGTTCTGAAGCCTGGCTACAAGGCAGGGAAGCGTATCGAACGTGAGATTCGCGAGCTATTAGAGCGTAATGTTCCAGTCTATGCTCTTCCAGTCGCATACGAATTCCGTGACAAACTCCCGAAGACTCTTATCGGCAAAGTTGCCTTCCGTGAGCTCGAGAAGGAAGACAAATCTTCCACGAAATCCACCAAGAAAAAGTAAATCTTGATTATGTATTGCAATCACTATTTAATGGTGATTGCAATTTTTTGCCACAAAATTATTTAACTTATGTTATACTAGTATTAGTAAAGGTTATACATACACTAAAAGAGAGGTAAATATCAACATGTTAAACTTGTCTAAAACAAAACAGAAACTAAGCGCTATACTTAGCGCTATGCGCTCCTATATATATATATATATATATATAGGGCCGGCGCGCGC
>JAZQJM010000071.1:0-1543 GCA_045541635.1 Candidatus Nanosyncoccus sp. | reverse complement strand
ACTAAGACTTATCATATTAATGAAACAATTGATCTTTCTGGCTTTACTCCTACTTATAAGACAGGATATAGTGGTGTAAATAACGTAAAGAATGATACAGTTGGCTCTATTAGCGGTACTACATATACAGTAGGTGCAGGGAATGGTGATATTACAATTAACGCTACTACTCTTGCTACTCCAGTCTGTACTATACAAGGTGGTGCAACGAAAGTGTACAATAGAAGTGCAACCACACTGACCGCTACTTCTAATGCAGATAGCTATGACGCGGATAGTGTAAACATCACCTATTCATTTGGCTATGCTACTTCGGCTACAGCTACACTTGGTAACTTCGGTACCGCACAAGCTGGTAATACTTTATCTGTTGCCAAGGCTGCCTTCCGTGGTGCTAGATATTATGGTGTCACGGTAGTAGTTACCGACAAGAATGATAGCAGTATTACCGCTACTTGTACTTCTGGTACTGGCACAAATACCGGAACTAACGTAGCTAATAGGACCACTATGACATTAGTTAACTCTAGGGTACAGTTTAATGCTGGGGATGGTACGATTGCTAGTGGTAATAATCCGATTTATGTCTACTATGGTGGTACAGCAATCTATACCACTAGGACTGGCTCTACGGCTGCTACTATGCCTACAGTGACTCCACCTACAGGATATACCTTCAATGGCTGGTATACTGCAGCTACGGATGGAAGCAAAGTCTTAAACGCTGATGGTACTGCTACTGGTACAGCAGTATCTGGTTGGACTAATGCTTCTAAGCAATGGGTAAAGACTGGTACATCTGATTCTGCTACTGCTACAGCTAATATCTTATATGCGCAGTATGCACCAAAGACCTACACCATCACCCTAAACGGCAACGGCGCTACTACCGCCGGTTCTGCTTCCGCTACTGCGACTTATGATGCTACTACACTTTCTACTATCACTAACCCATCTAGGTCTTACAATATCTCCGGCTTTACATTACCAGCTTCTAACAATGCTGCTGGCGCTACGGTGTCATCTACTTCTGCTATTACTTCTACTTACACCTTCAATGGCTGGTATAAAGAAGCTGGAGCTACGAATAAGATTGCATCTAATGCTACGACTCCAGCTCTTCAAGCTTCTACTTCCTACACAGACGCCAATAGTAAATGGACCAATGATGGTGCAGTAACTCTTTATGCTGGTTGGACTGCTCAGGCCAAGACGCTACCTACTATCACTAAGACTGGTTACACTTGTGGCTGGACGACTACGGCTACTAATGCTACGACAATTACTTATGCTTCTGGTGGTTCATTCACTCCTACGGCTGCTACTACGCTATATGGAGTATGTACCGCTAAGAAATATACAATCACTCTAAATGGTAATGGTGGTACACTTGGCTCTACTACTACAACTGCTACATATGATGCTACTACACTATCTACCATCACTAATCCAACTAGAGCTAATTCTACATATACAGTATCAGGATTCACTAATGGTACTTCTAGTACTAATGCCACTATCTCATCTGCTGCAAGTAAGACTA
>JAZQJM010000070.1:0-5495 GCA_045541635.1 Candidatus Nanosyncoccus sp. | reverse complement strand
GATAGAGCGTTTGCTTGCGGAGCAAAAGGTCGTAGGTTCGAATCCTGGCGGGCGTACCATATATTTTAAGACCGGAAGGTCTTTTTTTGTTATGCGCATATGTTTTGTATTTTGTAATTTTGGTGGTAGAATAAAAATATGGGAACAATAGAGAAGTCTAAGAAAGCCAAAAACAAAAATGGGGGACTGAAAGCCAAGTCTCAGAGGCTTAAGGCTTCACTACTGAAATCTTACTATGGTAACCCTACGAAGGATATGAAGCTGATTGCCATTACTGGCACAACGGGGAAGACTACGGTAGCGCATTTTGTACATGAGATACTACGTGAGGCTGGCGAGCAGGTAGCTGTGCTAGCGTCTGATCAGTATTTCAAGGTGGGGATGTTACATAAATTCTTGAGCGATGCGTGGAAGGCAGGGGCGAACTACGTAATCGTAACCGTGCCAGCTGAGGGGCTAAGAGATAACGTATTCTACGGATTACCAGTAAATGTGGCTGCGATGACTAATTTTGTAACGGCTGGGCTTAAAGATATTACTCCAGACGAATACATCAGAGATGAGAAGACATTATTCGATATGAAGCCAGAGATAGTCGTATTGAATCGCGACGATATGAATTATGATGTTTTCTCTCAATTCAAAGGGACGCGTGGCACAGTTGATTACGGGCAAAGTGGCTCGGATGTAAAGATCCTTAATTCTAAGCTATATTCTAAGGGTACAGAGGCGACTCTATCTATTAGCTCAGAAGTGGTCACGGTGGCATCCTTCATACCGGGGGAGACTACCGTATCTTATATGGCATGTGCTGCAGCAATCGCAAGAGCACTTGGATTCTCGATTGATAAGATTATCGATGGTATCGCTAATTACGAGCAATAAGATATAGACTTACTAAAATTGCTACCCGGTACGGCTGGTAGCAATTATTTTCTCTCTCGAAGAAGTCCCCTAGTGACTTCTATATCGGAAAAATCATGAGGGCCATCAGCACGAAGAATAGTTTTCTCGTGGCCTTTGCCAAGAATGAGTACGATATCATCCTTCTTAGCTAACTCTAGCGCCTTCTTAATAGCTTCATACCTATCTGGCAGGTAGAAAAGGTCTTTATCCATAGTCTTATGATATTTCTTAGCACCAGTAATAAAAGCTGAGGCGATTTTCGCTGGATCCTCATCGCGTGAGTCGTCTTCAGTAATGATGACAATATCAGAATATTTACCCAGGATAGCACCCCTAATAGGGCGAGTGGACGGATCGCGCCTGCCAGCGCCACCATGTACAGAAATAATGCGCCCCTTATGCTCGCCAATAGAAGTAAAGACCTTCTCTAAGGCATCTGGAGCATGAGCGTAATCTACAATAACAGTATAAGGCTGCCCTTCATCTATAATATTCATGCGACCTTCTACGGACTTAAGAGAAGCTACCCCCTTCTCAATCTGGGATTTAGTGAGGCCGAGTTTTCTACCCACTAAGGCAGCTGCCATAGAGTTATACACATTAAATTCGCCAGGGATGTTAGATTTAATAGCGAGGGAATTTTCTGAGGATTTTATATCATGGAGTGAATAATTAATGCTAGTGGAGGTTAATTTGAGGGATTCTGCACGAAAATCGCCGTTTTTTATGCCATATGTGATATATTCCTTAGATAAATTGGCGAAAAACTGACAAGACTTATCATCGGCATTCAGGATACTGTATTTTGCAGTAGAGAAGAGCTTACCCTTGGCTTCTCGGTATTTTGCGAAAGTCTTGTGATAATCAAGATGCTCGTGGGTAAGGTTAGTAAAAACGGCAATCTCAAAAGGAATGCCAAAAGTACGAAATTCAGCAAGAGCATGAGAGGTAACCTCCAATACGAGATATTCGGCACCAGAATCAGCGATTTCACGAATCCGACGATTAAGAGTAATTGCGTCGACGGTAGTCATATGGCCTAGCTCCGGCGTAAGCTCATCTACTCCCCAAGCTACAGTAGTCATGATGCCAGTTTTATGGCCAGCGTTCTGGAGCATTTTCCAAATCATGAAGGAAGTAGTAGTCTTACCGTTAGTACCAGTAACGCCAATCACATGAAGGTTACGACCTGGCCAGTGATATTTAATGCCGGCAGCGATAGACTGGGCAAAATGATACGGCAGGACTGCTTCGTTGTAGAAAGGGAGTTTCTCTAGGGCTTTTTTCATAATTAACGATAATGTTTAAGTGAGTCGATAGGGTTCTTACTGGCAGCCTTGAGGGCTGGATAGGTGCCGAAGATTACACCAACGGCTAGGGAAGTAAGGAAAGTGACCAAGATAATATCTAGACTAATGTAAGGGGTAAATGGTGTAATAATAGAGACCAGGAAGGCTGCCACGTAGCCTAGAATAACCCCCAGGAAGCCACCCAAAATAGAGAGGATCAAAGATTCAAACATGAACTGCATTAAGATATTATAGCTGGAGGCGCCGACAGCCTTACGAATACCTATCTCATGCTCACGCTCGGCCACGGATACGAGCATAATATTCATCACACCAATACCACCTACCACCAGGGAAACACCTGCCACCAGTGTTAGCATGCCAGATACTATATCTAGCAAGGTATTAGCTGGGTGAGTAATATTATCGCCGTAGGCTACAGTGAAATTAGTATCGCCTGATTTTGCCTTGGTGAGTGCTGCCTTGATATTATCAGAAATAGATTCTATTTCACTAGTGTTCGTGGCTCTAATATTAATCTGCTGGACTTGAAGAGAACCAATGGCGCCCTCCAAAGTCTTCGCATCCATAATGAGGGTATTGTCGAGATCTAGGTTGTTAAGATTTACAGCATCTTCTATCTTATCTAGAACACCCACCACAATATAGCGATTACCACGGAAAGTAAGTGTGCGACCGACAGGATTAGAAGTATTAAAGAGGAGTAGGGAAAGAGTGTGGCCGATCACGACGGAGCTCTCCTTATTCTTATCTGTGAGGAAGGTGCCAAATTTAAGTGGGAGATTCTCAATACTGGCAAAATCTGGAGTGGTACCAAGCACAGTAGCAGAGGCAATAGTGTTCTCGCCGTCATTAATTGTATTGCTAGATATCGCAAGTGGAGCAACGGTAGCTACGCCAGGAATTGATTTTATGACATCTACATCAGAGAGTGTTAGATTACTTCTCTCATACGAACTACTGGAAGTCAATTCCTCGACTATTGAAGTAACGGAATCCTTCGAAGTGGATGGGCGCACTACAATAAAATCTGGACCAATACTAGACACTTCGTTACTAATCAGATTAGAAATACTACCAGTAAGTGACAAAATCAGTATAATACTAGCAATGCCGATCGCGATGCCGAGGCAGGTCAGGAAAGACCTAGTGCGATTTTGCTTAATGGAAGCCCGAGCAAGTCTTAAGTGGGTACGAATAAGTAGAGACATTAGTGGGCTCCTTTCTTGTGCCTCTTAATCTTAACATTAATAGGCTGTGGAAGATTATGATCCTCGACAGTCTTCACGTCGGTAGCAATCTGACCATCCAGCATATTAATTACGCGAGTAGCATAGACGGTAAGAGCTGGATTGTGAGTAACCATAATGATAGTATTACCTTCTTCGTGAATAGCTTTCAGCTCTTCCATAACAATATTAGAAGAGCGAGAGTCGAGATTACCCGTAGGCTCGTCTGCCAAAATAATCTCTGGATTACTCACGATAGCGCGAGCAATAGAGACGCGCTGCTGCTGACCACCAGATAACTGACCGGGATAATAATACTCTCTCTCACCAAGGTGAAAGCGTTTCAGTGCATCCGAGGCGTCCTTTAATCTAACTGTCTTCGGCTTATTGACGTAGACTAAGGGAAGAGCGACGTTATCTAGTACAGTAAGATCGGGTATTAGATTAAAATTCTGGAAGACAAAGCCGATCTTCTTAGCGCGCAGCTTCGCCTGGCGACGAGACGAGATATCAGAGACATCCTCGCCACTTAGTGAATAACTACCTCTAGTAGCACGATCTAGAAGACCGATAATATTAAGAAGCGTAGTCTTACCACAGCCACTTGGGCCCATAATCATAATAAATTCGCCACGCTTAACGGTGAGGTCGAAATCTTTTAGCGCAAAAGATTCCGTATCGCCGTAGCCGTAGCTTTTGGTGAGATTTTGCAGCTCTATAATATTGTTGTTCATTGTGAATTTTGTTTTCCTGGATACCTAAGATTAGCCCAATATTGTTATTAATTCGATTATATCATAATGACGGGCGATGGGGTGAAAAATTATAGGATACATCGTAGGTTAGCTTATTGGTTTTGTGTAACTATTGTTAAAAGGGTTACCTCTAGGCGGGTACTAGCAGTAAATGGACTTTCTTTAAGAAAGAAAGTCCAACAAAGAAATTAAAGTATGAAAAATGAAACGAAAGTGAATTCCGTTTCATTTTTTGTTTATAGTTTTAATTGTTATTTCTGGGTGGGTACTGCCAGCCATTCATATTACATCTTTGGGGATTGTTTTAGTCTCGCTAAATTACTATTTGACTATTTCTTGGAAAACTCGGAGAACTACTTAGCGACACAGCGGACTGAGAAGCCGAAGTTCCGACGATCGGTATTCTGAGGATACACACCCGAGGAATCGACGTACAGGTAGTACATACTGCTACTACTGATGTACGTAGAGGACCAGAAGTAGCCGTAGCTACCCTGATTGCTCGCTGAACTACCGCTGTAGAGGCCGGAGAGGGGCGCAGACAGTGCGTTACGGAAATTAGTAGCGTTACTAGAATAGGCTGTGTAAAGGGCTTGATATTCACCACTTGACCCACCTGTAGGCATTCGCCAACCACTAGGACAGATATCATAGTAAGCGTTACTGTAGTTACTGTCTGTACATATTGTACCAGCAGAAGCAGCACAGTAATTGTAATATACACCTATCTTCTTACTGCCAGAGCCATAGCCTGTCGTGGTAGTATTAGTGTAATCTGTATTAATCTGAGCAGCTGTATTTGAATTGAACCCAGAAGAGATAGACGATGGTAATGTGAATGATACGCTTGGCGACATATTAGTATTTGATGTAGAAAGTGACTCTTTAAGTGTTGTACTACCTAGTCTTAAGTTATCAAGTAACCACACATTACCATCAGCGAGCTTGCCCACCATATATTCTTGTTCGTCACGCTTATCGTATAGTGTTTTAGTATCACCCACAGCCATCGCGCTAGCATCGCTGCTGGAGAAATCCTGTAGATAATCCTTAGTGACGCAACGAACTGAGGAGCCGCCGTTCCGACTACTGCTACTCTGAGGATACACATCCGAGGAATAGACGTCCAGGTCGTACATACTGGTACTATTGCGGTACGTAGAGGACCAGAAGCTGCCGTAGCTACCCTGATTGCTCGCTGAACTACCGCTGTAGAGGCCGGAGAGGGGCGCAGACAGTGCGTTACGGAAATTAGTAGCGTTACTAGAATAGGCTGTGTAAAGGGCTTGATATTC
>JAZQJM010000069.1:0-2457 GCA_045541635.1 Candidatus Nanosyncoccus sp. | reverse complement strand
GGTATAATGGTGAGCGTCCACACCAATCTATAGATTACATGACGCCGAATGAATATGTGGTATACTTTAATACAAGAGGAGACCTCAAAAAGTCTCAAATGTCTTGAACCAGTACACAAATCTTGACAATCTTCATCTCATGTTGTATAATTAGAAGATGAAACGCTTGCCGATTGTAGCTCTAGTAGGACAGACAAATGCTGGGAAATCTAGCATTTTAAATCGGATGGCACACTCTAATATTGCTATTGTGGCGCGCGAAGAAGGCACCACGCGCGACAACGTAATTACTACGATTGATAATTCTTTTACATTGATTGATACAGCTGGCTTGAAAGATCCATCGGATGATTTTGAGGCATCCATTCAGGATCAGATTGAGGACGCCATCAGTGTAGCAGATATTATCTTAGTGACGCTTGACTCTAGCAAATATCCAGATCAGCGCGACAAAGATATTGCGAAGAAGGCGCTTAAGTCTCGTAAGCCAGTCTTCCTTCTTCTCAATAAGAGCGATCTGGGCGAATCGCTATCTAGCGAAGAGTTCTTAAGATTGGGTATTAAAGATACTGAGACTTTTCGCGTGTCAGCCACCACTGGCCAGGGAATTAATAAGTTAAAATCAGCCTTGCAGGATATTTTGCGTACCATCCCAGAGGCTAGTATTCCTAGAGAGAAGACCACCACCGACCCACTGAAGCTAGCTCTCATTGGCCGTCCTAACGTGGGCAAGTCGTCGCTGTTTAATACGCTTAGTAAGAAGCAGCAAGCCATCGTGTCTTCTCGTCAGGGTACCACTCGCGACATTAATCGCGTGCAGGTTAAATACAAAGGTCGCGATATTGAGATTCTCGATACGGCCGGCCTGCGCAAGCCAGGCAAACGCGAAGTGGGTATTGAGAAATTTTCAGCTATTCGTACACTCGCAGCTATTGAGGAAGCCGACATTTGCTGTCTACTTATTGATTCCACCGAGCCTCACTCTAAGCTTGACCAGTCGCTTGCTGGCCAGATTATCGAAGCAGGCAAGGGAATCATTATGGTAGTGACGAAATCCGACCTTCTCGACGAGTCCACCCCTACGAACTTTTTCGGCGAAGAGAACGTAGAGAATCGCACCCCTGCAGATTTCTTACTTGATGCCCTTGAGAAGGATTACGATTTCTTGCCATATGCGCCAGTCGTCTTGACTAGCTCCGAGACAGGTAGGAATGTCACTCAGCTTTTCGAGCTCGCCCTAGATATCGACCAGAATCGCCACGAAGAGATTAAGACTTCCGAACTTAACAAGATCTTGAAGGAAGCCATCCTGGCTCACCCACCAGCAGGTCTTAAGAATACTAAGCCGAAGCCAAAATACATCGTCCAGACTGACACCTGCCCACCATGGTTTGTGGTGCACGGTCACGAGCTCGGGCTCCTGCATTGGTCATGGAAGAGGTTCTTAGAGCGTAAAATTCGCGAGAAATACCCATTCATGGGTACACCGATTATGTTCTCCTATAGGAGCGATGATAAAAATCCGGAAGCGAGGCCGGCCAAGTAGTGGGCAGAAAGGTAGAGAATGAAAATCCACGTAGTAGAGAAGAAATCCACTAGGACCAGCATCAAAGTTCGCCGTCGTCAGTAGTGAGCATGGTATAATTTAGCTATGAAACTAGTCGTTGGCTTAGGCAATCCAGGGAACCAGTATAATTTCACCAGGCATAATACTGGGTTTCTTGCGCTGGACTTTTACTTTAAGGTAAAAGGGCTCACCTGGAACGAGCACCCGAAATTTGGCGCTATTTATAAGAAGGAGACCATTGACGGCGAGGATGCAATCTTTATCAAACCTCAAGATTACTATAACGCCAGTGGCAAGGCTGTTCGCGAATTCGCTAGATTTTATAAAATCCCTACTTCTGATATTATGATAATCTGCGATAATTTTGACTTAGAGTTTGGCAAAATTCGCTATCGCTCTTCTGGCGCAGCCGCCGGTAATAATGGCTTGAAATCTGTCGACCAGGAGCTCGGCACACCAGAGTATCCACGCCTCCGTATCGGCACAGGGAACGATGCCTTGCGCCGTCAAATGGGTGACGTAGACTTCGTCTTATCTCGCTTCACTCCCGAAGAGCGAGCAGCTCTCCCTAATATCTTGCAGGACACCACAGTAAAAATCGACCAATTCGCCGCTAATGCACTCTGATTAAGTCTCCCCGTAACATTATAAGCCCTCTTTACGGGTAAGAGAGGGCTTATCTAGTATCCTAAAGGCTTAAACTACTTAGTAACACAACGGACTGAGAAACCGTTGTACCGATAATTGGTGCCCTGAGGAGTCACACTCGAGGAAGTGGCGATCAAGTAGTACATATAGTTATTGCTGTGGTACGTAGAGGACCAAAAGTAGCCGTTGCCCTGATTGACCACTGAATCATTGTAGTACCAGCCGGAGAGGGGCGTAGACAG
>JAZQJM010000068.1:0-1507 GCA_045541635.1 Candidatus Nanosyncoccus sp. | reverse complement strand
TTCAGATTTTCGGTGGGGGCATTATGGGGGTAGCACTAGGCGTAATACTGGGCGCTGTAATGCAACTTATCGTGGCGCTGGTTGGATTGTTCGGGCTTGGATTCGACTATCATTTCAAAATTAGCTGGAAGAATCAAGGGTTCAGGACTATTCTTAAACTACTACCTCCTCGCTCGCTAGATCAGGGAATGGACTATGTAAATTCAATCGTTTCCACTAACCTATCCTCACGTATGGGGGCTGGCGCAGTGCGTTCTTTCGACCAAGCGACTTCACTCCATACGATGCCAGTGAACCTAATCGGCGTGGCGATTTCGACGGCGTTTTTCCCGAAATTAACAGAAGAACTGGGTGATGGCAATAAACGAGAATTCTACGGGACCTTTCGCAAAGCGCTCCGGACGATTATCTGGATATCTCTACCAGTGGCTGCGATTGCTTTCTTCGGACGGGGGTATGTGGTAAGTTTCATTTCAAATATCGGCAATAATGATAGTAATGGGACGATTGCATCGATTCTCGGGACGTTGTGCGTAGCAATCTTCGCAAGAAGCGTATTTCATATCGCGTCGCGTGGATTTTATGCCTATCAAGACACGAAGACTCCGTTCGTTGTCTCGATCGTAGCAATTGGGCTCACTATCGTATTATCGATCCTGGCGTATGTATTCGGCTGGGGAGTAGATGGGCTAGGTATTGCACAGTCCATAGGAGCTTTAATCGAGATAGTTATATTATTATTCATTTTACAGAAGCGCTCCTCTAATGAACTCTTAAATAAAGAATTCTGGAAAGCTTTCTGCCGGATGTTATTCGCTACGCTAATTACCGGCATGGTGGCTTTCTCGATGACGAAATTCGTACCACTAATGGCGACAGATACTTCACTTGTTATCACAATCCCTAAGTTTCTCTTAATTACACTTGTATCTGGTATAGCATACGTCATCGCGAGTTTCTTCCTGAATCTTGAAGAAGTTGAGCCGGTATTAAAATATATTAAGAAAATCTTATTCAGAAACGCAAAATAATTTAAACCGTATAGAACGGTGATTAATTGTAATTAATGATGGCTTATTTTTTGCTACTAAATCACGAGATAAGCTTGGGCGAAATGGCTAAATAATGCCATTATGCATATATAAGCCTAGGCGTTATGACTAATTTCACAGAGGTGATAAAACTCATGCCAATTATTGTGCATGAGGGGGGTTGATTTTCGTACAAGGGTGTGATAGAGTGGTGGACGGTTGGAGTAATTTAGTTTTGATAAGGTACGGGCTCGACAGGTGGGACTCGAGTTCTCACGAAACTGCGAGGGAGCCAGTACAGTGATTCTAGTTAAGCTAAGGTCGTAGGCTTCCTATATTATTAATTTAATATAAGAAAGGCGAGAAGTTATGATTCGGAAGAGATTCAATATTTCTTTAAGAGTCGTAATTAGACTCTTGTCAAAAACAATTACTATCACTATTGAATAGTGATAGTAATATTACTCTAACTGTAG
>JAZQJM010000067.1:0-5904 GCA_045541635.1 Candidatus Nanosyncoccus sp. | reverse complement strand
AGTATTAGTCCTAATCCAGTCTATAGTACAGAAGGTATTACTGATACTTCTATTAATCTTACTAGTACTATTCCTACTAGAACAGGCTATACCTTTAGTAAATGGTGCTTAGGTACAGTAAGCAATAATGGTACAGTCTGTACAGGAGAACAATATAGTCCAGGTGCTAGCTTTGGTATAGACAGAACAGTAGATAACACTAATATCTCACTCTATGCTACCTGGACTCCTAATACTACAACCATTACTCTAACTAATACCAATGCTACAACTAATGGTAGTACAAGTGCTAGAGCTACCTATGATTCAGCCAATGTCTATGCTGGTACTTCTGGTACTAGTACCATTACTGCCCCAATAAGAAGCTACACTGTATCAGGCTTTAGTACTAGCTATAATAATGCTTCTGGAGCTAGTGTATCTAGTACTACTAATAAGACATATAGCTACACCTTTAATGGTTGGTATACTGCTACAACTGGTGGTACTAAAGTCATCAATAGTGATGGTACTCTGCCTGCTAATGTATCAGGCTATACTGGAGCAAATAGTATAGGTACTGGTAATAACTATTGGATTAATACAAATAGCAGTCTAACTTTGTACTCACAATGGGCCAGTAGTAGCATGACTCTCCCTACCATCACTAAGACAGGTCATACTTGTGGTTGGTCTACCAGCAATAATACCACCAGCATTACATACACTAGTGGCTATACAGGACTTCATCCTACATCTAATATGACACTATATGGCGTATGTGTAGCAAAGACTTATAATCTAGTAGTAACAGGTGATTCACATCTTTCATCTATGACATTAAAGCAAGGTAGTACTTCTGGTACATCAGTTAGTGGCACGAAGTCAGGCAACACCGTTACATTCACAGACCTTACGTATGGCGTAAGCTACTACTTATATCCAGTCTTTACTACTGGTTATGAATTTAGTTCCTGGAGTAAAACTGATTCTGCTACTAATGCCAGCCTAGGCTCTACTAGTACCAAGAATACCTATTACAAGATGGGTGCCGGAGCTGGGGCATTAACGCTTACAAGTAAGAGCAGTAAAATATATCTCCAGAACGTAACTACTGCTACATGCCCTACTACTGCCACAACTGCATATGATAATCGCGATGAAAAAGACTACAAAATTCAAAAATTAAGTGACGGTAAATGCTGGTTACTTGATAACTTAAGGTTAGATATAAGCAGCTCAAGCGTCAAGGCTAAAATGACTTCTTCTACTACTAACGCCACGGATACTATACTTGGCTATCTCAAGAATGGTGGTGGATCTAGCCCATATACTGCAACAGCTGTAGCAAATGTATCGACTGGCTTTACTACTTATAATACTCCACTCATTAATACAGCTTCTTCAGAAGCCACCACAACTAGCTTTGGTGCTGGCAGTGGTAAGATAGGTGTATATTATAACTATTGTGCAGCTACAGCTGGTAGCTACTGTTACGCAAGTAATGCAGGCTCTGGTAATGCTAGTTACGACATCTGTCCTAGTGGCTGGAGAATGCCCACTGGAGGACCAAGTGGTGAATATCAAGCCCTCTACACAGCCTATTCTAGTATCGTTACTAACTTCCTTAACGCACTGTCTACGCCCCTCTCCGGCAACTACTACGGTAGTTCAGCGTACGATCAGGGTAGCTACGGCTACTTCTGGTCCTCTACGTACCGCAATGGTTACTATATGTATCGCCTGTATGTCAATTCTTCGAGTGTGTATCCTCAGAATAGCTATGATCGGAACTACGGCTTCCCAGTCCGCTGTGTCACTAAAGACTATCTGCAGGATTTCTCTAGTAGTGATGTTAGCACGATGGCTGTGGGTGATACTAAGACACTAACTGATAAGAGAGATGGCCAGGATTATATGGTGGGTAAGCTAGCCGATGATAATGTGTGGTTACTGGATAACTTAAGGCTAGGCAGTGCAACACTTAAAGAAACACTTTCTACTTCCAACACGAATATGTCTTCAAGTGTATCATTCACATTACCTACATCATCTACTTCTTCTGGATTCAATTCATATACAGCTGCTCAGATTAATACAGCTTACGCTAATACTACCACAACAGGCTATGGCTCTGGCAGTGGTAAACTAGGGGTATATTACAATTACTGTGCTGCTTCTGCTGGTACAATATGTACAGACAGCAACTCTAGTGACGCTAGCTACGACATCTGTCCTAGTGGCTGGAGAATGCCTACAGGTGGATCAAGTGGTGAATACCAAACTCTTTACACGAAATATTCTAGTAACGCTACTAACTTCCATAATGCACTGTCTACGCTCTTCTCCGGCTACTACTTCGATAGATCAGCGCGCGTTCGGGGTAGCAACGGCTACTTCTGGTCCTCTACATACTACAGTGGTGGCAGTATGTACTACCTGGGCGTCAATTCCTCGAATGTGAATCCTCGTAGTAACGATAGTCGGTACTACGGCTTCTCAGTCCGCTGTGTCGCTAAGTAGTTCTCCGAGGTTTCCCTTAGGATCCTAGTCGTAAAAAAAATACTTCTGGCTATAAGCCAGAAGTACCCTGGAGGTTAGGATTAGATATCATATATTCCGTGCTTCTTGCACGATAGCGCTCGCGATACTGAGAGCTTTCTCTTCGGAATAGCCAAGATCCTCTTCGAGCGCCAGACGGCAGCGTTAAGAGTGGAGATGTCATAGCCATCTCGAGACAGAATTATGGCGAGTTGTCTAGCATTATTCATGATTAGACTACGATATTAACAAGTTTGGCTTTCTTAATGAAGATAACTTTCTTAATGCCAGATGCTGTGTATTTCTGGATTTTGTCGTCGGCAAGGGCTAGGGAAGTGATTTTATCTTCATCATCGAGGGTAGAGGTGTCGACCGTGAGCTTAGAACGAAGTTTGCCATTAATCTGGATGACGACTTCTACAGTATCGGAAACCAGATATTGGTCATCCCACTTAGGCCATTCATCATCTGTACCGAGGTGCTCTAACATCTCAGAAGCGAGATGTGGAGCGAATGGCTTCAATAGTTTAGCTAGGATGATGAGGTCCTCGGTGGCAGCGCCAGATTTGTATAATTCGTTAACATACTCCATAAGGGCTGCGACGGCAGTGTTGAAATTGTACTTATAGATGTCTTCAGTAACTTTCTTAATGGTGCTGTGGCGAATTGTGATGTTGCTATTAGTGGTGGTCTCTTTACTATTATTGAAGCATAGGTTATAGCAGCGATTAAGGAAGCGATACACACCACCTACGGAGCGTGGATCCCAGGCTGCGTCTAGCTCTACTGGGCCGATAAACATCTCGTAGGTGCGTAAGGTGTCGGCGCCGTAACCATCATTAATAACATCGAGAGGGTCGATAACGTTGCCTTTGGATTTGCTCATTTTCTTGCCATCTGGGGCGTTAATATAACCGTGGTAGATAAGCTTCTTAACTGGCTCACGGAAAGGTAGGTAGCCTTCGTCGGCGAAGAATTTACACCAGAAACGGATATACAGAAGGTGAGCGACGGCGTGGTCTGCTCCTACATAATAATCAACTGGCTCCCAATATTTGATAGCATCCTGATCCCAGGCAGCCTCAGTATCGTGTGGGGAAGCATAGCGCCAGAGATACCATGAAGAACAGGCATAGCCGTCGAGAGTGTCGGTTTCACGTGTCATTTCCTCAACTTGGCCAGTCTTCTCATTATACAGCTTCACTTTAAGCCAATCGGTGGCTTTGGCGAGGGCTGAGTGGCCGGAGTTATCTGGCTTGTAATCATCAATTTCGGGAATAAGAACTGGCAGTTGATCTTCGGGGATTGGATGAGGATCGCCATCGCTGTCGTAGGCGATAGGAATAGGACAGCCCCAATAGCGCTGACGTGAAATGAGCCAGTCACGCATGCGATAGGTAGTTTTAGGAGTGCCATAAGCATCACGGTCGATAAGCTCGGCCTCGATGATTGGTAGGTCGAAGGCTGTAGCGAAATCACGGTCGCGCTCATCGTAGGCTGGTACAGCCATAACGGCGCCAGTGCCGTAGCCCGAAAGAACATAATCTGCGACATAGACGGGGATTTTCTCCTTGGTGGCTGGATTAATGACATAGGCGCCAGTGAAGACGCCGGTTTTATCTTTGTTCTCTTGGCGCTCGATCTCGGACTTCTTAAGGGAAGCCTTCTTGTAAGCAAGGACAGCTTCGCGTGCATCGTTACTTACGATAGAATCGAGCTCTGGATATTCTGGTGCGACTACTAGGAAAGTGGCCCCCATGATAGTGTCTGGACGAGTGGTAAATACGGTAATTTTGCGATTAGTATATTCTGGCTGCTTGTCCTCAGTAGCAAGGTTAAAATCTATCTCGGCGCCAACGGAGCGACCAATCCAGTTCTTCTGCATGGTCTTAATCTTATCTGGCCATTCAAGGGAATCTATCTCGCCAAGAAGTTCGTCTGCGTAGGCAGTGATCTTAAAGAACCACTGTTTCATTTTGCGTTTCTCAACCTCGTGACCACAGCGCCAACAATGGCCGTTCTCGACTTGCTCGTTAGCAAGGACAGTTTGGTCTTCTGGGCACCACCACTGATAAGATTCTTTCTGGTAGGCGAGACCTTTCTTATATAGCTGGAGGAAACACCATTGAGTCCATTTGTAATATTCTGGGCTGGAGGTATTAATCTCGCGTGACCAGTCGATGGCGTAGCCGAGACGTTTAGCTTGCTTCCTGAAGTTATCAATGTTAGTCTTCGTGATGTCTTGTGGGGCAGTGTTGGTCTTAATGGCGTAATTCTCGGCTGGGAGGCCAAAAGTATCGTAGCCAAAAGGCCTTAGGACGTTGAAACGTTGCTGACGGTAGAAACGAGTAAGTACGTCCACGATAGTGAAATTGCGAACGTGACCGACATGTAAACCAGCTCCAGATGGGTAAGGGAACATTTCAGCGAGGAACATCTTGGGAAGATTGCTATCTTCGGTAGCCTTGAAGGGCTGCTCCTCTTCCCATTTCTCTTGCCATTTTGCTTCTATCTTGAGTGGTTCATATCTATCCATAGGGTATATTATACCATAAAAGGGGTAATTATTGTATAATATAGAGATGAAGCTAAGTCTAGTACTACATAATATAAGGTCCTGCTATAATGTGGGGGCGATTCTTCGTACGGCTGAAGGATTCGGAGTGGATAAGGTAATACTGTCTGGATATACTCCTAGAGTACACGATGAGAGATTATTACCACACCTAAGGGCGAAGCTAGATAAGGAGATTAGTAAAACTGCGTTGGGAGCTGAAGACCTGGTACGGGTAGAGGTGACTGATGACGTATTAGGGATGCTTGGAGAGCTCCGAGGTGATGGGGCCATAATAGTGGGATTAGAAAATAATATAAATACTGATAAGCTAGTAAGACTAAACGACCCAGCGTTAAAGGGTAAACTTGGTGATAATGTAGTGCTAGTATTAGGCGAGGAAGTGAACGGGATTGATAAATCGTTATATGAGACGATGCAATTATTTATAGAAATTCCAATGGTGGGGCAAAAAGAAAGTTTCAATGTATCAGTAGCGGCTGGTATTGCGATGTATGGAATAATGCTTGGATAGTGTTGCGCTTACGACGCCAATTGTTAAGCGAGGTTTCTAACGCTTGTTTAATGGAAGGGCAGTCGAAGTCGGCTATTCTTGAGCAAGATTCTTCAGCGCGCGCTTAATGGCTGGGCGATCGAAGCCGACTATTCTGGTGTCATTTATTTCAGTAACTGGTACGGAGGTAATGTCGGGATTGCCCGTGGCGTCGATTTCTTCGTATTCAACACCTTTATCGTCAAGCCAATCCATGAGTGCGTGACAATAGGCGCAAGTAGGAGTAGTGTATATTTTTATCATATGTATATTATAA
>JAZQJM010000066.1:0-20231 GCA_045541635.1 Candidatus Nanosyncoccus sp. | reverse complement strand
GATAATCCCAGGCGATACGACTCGCTTGTCAATGACTCAATTGGCAAGATGGTCGAATTTATTCGTTTTAAGACTGGAGAGGAACTTGACCAACCAAAGGAAATTGCTACACATTTCCTACTAAAGAACGGCCTGAACAAGGAAGTTCTTGCAAAATTAATCCGTAGACTGCCTTCCTAATGAAAAATAGCCCCTTTATTGGGGCTATTTTAAAAGTACTTCTTTCAGCATGGTCATATCGGCTTCTGTGAAACCATATTTGAGAAAATAATTAGTTGCAATTTGTTGCAAGTCGTAGTCATAGATGCTAGCGGAATGCTCGTTAGAGAGCTCGCGAATCTTTTTGTCCACTATGTTCTCACGTAACGCATTGAGCTCCTCGTGATTATCATGCCAGTTCAGCCCGTTGTCGTTATGATAGCTAATCAAGTAATCAGCCACTATATTATTATAGCTAGTACCAGAAAAAGCCTCGAGCATCATACAAGCAAAGCCAGTATTTTTCTTGCCAGACTGGCACTGAATAATATACGGTGCCGGACGAGAAAGTGCTATTGCGAGCTTCTTGATGAAAACCTTAGCAAACTCATCACTCGTACTCCTGCAATGAACGTTAGAAAGATCAATTGTGGTTTTAATGTGATATTCTCTCATTAATACCTGGACCGAATGGTAGCGATATTTATCGCCAGATTCGAGACTTGCAGAACGATAGAATGTGTCACTCAACCTGTTACCAAGAATCAAACGACGGAAATTCGCCTCCTTTTCCTCATTTTTAAGCTCACTGCGCCTTGTTTTCTCTGCTAGCCCAGCTTGAGCCAAATCGGTAAAATCCCGGATTGTCGCTTCTTTACCCATATAACCACCTCCTATTAATGTACTAATTAATAGTTACATTATAACACTTTTTGACAAAAGTAGCGAAAGTGGTGGAATATTTAATTCTATATTATACTCCGTAGTGGAGACATCTCCTAGTACCAGAATTCTTTCGGGAGTTTATCGGCGATGCGCTTGTGGAATTCGTAATCAAAACCTTCTAGCTTATCTGGTGTCTTGTCACCAAAGTATGTTTTTCTAATGTATTCTGAGGTCATAATCTCGCCAGGGATTAGTTTGTATTTCTTACGAAAGTTAAGACTACGACCGTAACCTTCTGGAGGCAAAATCGCCATTGGCAGAAAATCACAATTCATTGCCTCGTCACGGTATAAACGAATAGCGAGAAGTGACATAGTAGGGATTACTGGCTCTTCGCCGTTATAGACGGCTGGTGTCTTGAAAACGGTAGCCTGACGTGTAGCAGATGGAGCTACAAAAATTACACCACCGTTCTTGATCGTCTCATGAGATAAATCAGTATACATGTCACGTAGCTCATGTTTGATACGATTAGCAGCTTCGTAGATAGGCGTGCCTTTCTGGAGATTAAGCTTAGCCCAGGTAGATGGAGTGATAGTTGGCGTAATAATAATACCAAGCATTCTGATCTTATCATAATAACTTGCCAGAGCCTCGTACCATGGCAGATTAACAGGGAAAAGCATCGGCTTATCACCCATAATATCGAGCTTCATAGTAAGAATACGTGCAATCTCGCCTAGGCTAGGGTGATTAAAACCTACCACAAGGCCATTCTTGCTATCTTTAGGAAACCCCTTATACTCTCCAGGAGTGATTTTTGACAAGACTTTAATGAGCTTCTTCTGGGCATTGCGACAATGTTTGTCGTAATCATTCTTCGGGCCAGTAGTCTTGATAAAATAATCAACTGCAGTCTTACAAATCTTACCGACTGGAACCATTTCTTTCCTTAATTTCTCGCCACCGAGAGAATTAAGCAGGGAATAATTCTCATAAATAATCTTATGATTAATCTCGCCAGCGCTTAAATTATCTAATTCTTCCTGGGTAAAAGTTTTTTTGACTGCCATCTTGTAAATTATTATAGCATTTTTTAGAAAAATATGGTAAAATATAAGTAACCGATAATCGTTGGTATATATTATATACTGGGGATTCGCCAAGTGGTAAGGCAGTGGGTTCTGGACCCACCATTCGGGGGTTCGAATCCCTCATCCCCAGCCAGAGAATTCAAGAGAAGAAAAACTAGGAAAAACGAAGTTTTTCCGTAAGACATGGAGAAATAAAAAATCAAGAGCTTGCTCTTATATTTTTTATTTTGAAAATGTCTTAGGAAGCGAAGCTTCCTAGTTTTTCTGGAAATAAATTATCTGTCTCGCAGGGGATAAGGGATTACCAATTTCCCTCATCCCCAGCCAGACTTACTAAAAGCCCTTATTAGGGCGTTTTTTCGTGCTCGCTCGTCCATTAGACGCGCTTTAAGCGAAGAAAACACCCTCCTAAGGGCTTTTAGTTAAGTCTGGTCGCGATAGGGGATAAGAACCCGTGGGGTTCGACCGGACGAGTGAGCGAGCAAACAGTCAGAATTTATTCTGACTGTTTCGAGCCACGAGGAACGGAAGACTTTCGCTGGAGCGAAAGTCTAATCTCCTATTCTTGGTGTTTTTCGTGCTCGCTCGTCCATTAGACGCGCTTTAGCGAAGAAAACACCAATCTGTCGCCTTTTAATCTCTAATGGTGCTCAGATATGATACGTGGTTTTTCCGATGATGAATTACCCTAATCACTGAGGGCAGGAGATTATAAATCTCTTATTTCTGGTCGGATCTTGCTCTAGTATTTTTTATATTCTGAATAGACCGTAGGGACAAAAGTCCCTAGTTTATTTATCTGTAGATTATCTGTCTCGCAGGGGATAAGGGATTATTAATTTCCCTCATCCCCAATCATTTATTTTAGTTTTATTTGATTCGTAGGAAATAAAGGACTATTAGTATATACCCAATTCCTACTTTTTGATGTAGCTATGCCGGTATCTGGAACTCTCACGATATCGGTCGTTTCTTCATCTACGATGATTAAATTCTTCAATATTGGCATAATGCTTTCTGGGATGTGGCCATAGACAAGTTTCTCAGCATTATCTATTAAGGAATATGTATAGTATAGAGAAGAGTTTTCGCCATAGGTATCTATTGTATACTTGGCATCAGCAACGATAATTGGCGCGAGAGCTTTGACTAGTTTTGGCAGGTTATCTTTAATGATACCAAATTCAGCCTCAGTGACAGACGGGGCAGATGCGAATGTCGATTCATAGTCGTCATATTCACCTATATAATCTTCTAGGTAGTTTGCAATTTCATTTATTTCGGTATCCGTGGCCGTACCCTTCAAAACTGCTACGATATCATTATATAATGGATACGCATCTAGGGCTTCTTTAATATCGGAACAGGTAGTGCAGCTTGTTAAATCTAGAAGCGCTCTTCTTGCAAGCATTGCAAGAAGCCCGTTGTCGGTGTTTTTAAGGAAGTCAATGAATTCACTTTGCTTGTCCAGAGTCCTAGACTGGTAAGCCTGCATAATTGCCGAAAGTGGCACTTTGACGGTGGAATTGAAATAGTCTCTGGTCAATCCATTATCCGTCACGAATTGCATCCAGTCATTCATGAATTCTTTACCATTCATTGTGCCCACTTCTCGCGTTAGCCCATCGTTGGAGGCAAGTAAGCTTCCTGCTCTTGAGCTATCGGCCAGATTAGAGATATCGATTACCGATGTCGTAATAGTTAGATCGGCTGGATGGATTTCTTCATTAATACCTGTATTATAAAACCCCCATTGTTCTGGGAAGACATAACCAAGCACCAAGTCGTTGCCGTCTTTTACGTCGTGAATATTGGCAAATTTAGTCTCCACAGCACTAGCTCTCGGCGCGCCAAAAGTATAGGCGTAAAGATTATCTGATAGCAGGTCGTAATTTGCAATATTTTCATTAAGATTCTTTGCAAATAAATCTATGACAGCGCCACCACGAGAATAGCCAACTACCCATACTTTATAGTTTGAAAAATTATGACTCGATAGATATTGGTTAAATCTTTCGGTGATTTTGGCTGCAGAATTAGAGAAACCAGCGTGATCACCAGTCGTGCCTACATTGAAATTTGATAACCATTCGGTCAGATAATTATAATTGCGTGGAGCAATCACGATGAGCTCCTGGCCGGTGGATAGAGTTTTGTGGCCAATAGTAGTACCCATCGAATCGCCATTCACATCGGAGGCTTCATCCCAAGTCTGATAATCGGAGAATCCAAGTTGGTCAAGCAGGCCGATTAGCTTGGGGTTAGGGTTTGACGGATCATATGGATAACCATCTTTTTGATTCTCGTAGCCTGCTAGAGCTAGCGCATAGGAGACTGCGCGTAGCTCTGGGTGATCACCGGTCGATGGGACTAAGAAAAACTCGTCACTATATTCGACCGTACCGGTTTCGTCTAACGCATCATATGCTGATTCCCATGGATCGGCCGGATCTTCGACGAAGCCATAATACGGATAAGTGACTGTGATAGTATGATATTTGATAGCAGATACTGGAGTAATAAGTGGCAATGTCGCTATAATTGACGCTACAAAACCAGCAATAATTCGATGTTTTGACATTTATTTGCTCCTCTTTTGGTACTTTTTACATAATGTTCTTAGACCAAATCTTCGTGTTTTTCTATGCAACACAAAACCTCCTATTATTGTGATGACCTGTTTGTTATATTTTAACACGGTTCTGTTTATTTTTGTCAATTTTTGACTAAACTCATAATATATCTTATTATCACTTTTTTAACAAAGTGTGGTAAAGTATATAGAAATGGAGTTTATATTGTGAAGAAAATAGGTTTTGATAAAGCAATTAAAAAAGTAGAGGGTATTTCTAATACAGTCGAATTAATTATGCAAAATCGACTGATTATTGCGATTTTCCTAATTGTGGACGGCATTACTTTTATGTCTAATCCAAACGCATCCTTGCCGGAAATGGCTAGAAATATAATCATCTTAATGCTAATCGCTACGTTTTCTGTGTTAATCACTAATCTTTCTGCGAAAGCAAAGGACGTAAAGACAATTGTAATGTCGATAGTTATCTTAATTCTAGGTATAATATTTTATATTTATCCAGATCTAATAGCATCATATATTGAGTTATTATTGTCGTTATTTATTATTTATGATGGCGCAAAAAATATCGCCACTACTCTGGATCTTAGCAGGTTTACGAAGTACACTACTAAAATCACAGATAAATATAAAAAATTATCGAAACGCAATAATGCAAGTAAAGACAAGGCGAAACACAATACAAAATTTAAAGAGATTGATGATAGTATTAATGAAGGACTCGAGCAGCAGAAAGATAAGCTATTCACTCCACTTAAGAATATCGTAAATAAGACAAGTAAGTTTTCGAAACTATACATTGTTGCGAATATCGCAAGTATTATACTTGGAATAATTCTTCTAGTATTTCCAGACGTATCAATGATGCTATGGGGGCTAATATTCGTATATACTGGTATGTCTAACCTCATTGCTGGTATTCACTCCATGGAACTGATGCGAAAGATAAAAGAACGAAAATTTAAAGAAATAATCTTTGATGGCAAAGACAACAATAAGAGCGAGCAAGCTGAGAACAAGCAAATCAAAACCACGACGAATAGGGGTGGCGCTAACAAAAACAAGCAAGTCAACACCAAAACTAGCAAAGGTAAGCAGGCCAAGAGCAAGACTAGCCAGAGTAAGTCACCTACGAGCAATAAATAGACTTCAGATAGTAAGTTTACTATATTCAAAATAAACATAATCATATATAATACCAATAAAGGGGCAAATATGGCAACCAAGAAAACTACAAAGAAAAACACAAAAAATCAAACCTCAAAAAAGGCTGAGCTTAAGAGAAATACTATTGGCGCAGTCGTGGCTATAATTTTCGTCTTCGTAATGATCGTCCTATTCTTCGCCTCGACAAATTCTAAGCCCAAATATGATATGGAGAAGATAATCTCGTCTTGTGGATTCTCAGCTGGCAGCACACAAGATAGCGCCTATGTGACGTATGACAAGGAAAGGGATGCGCTAGCATTTAATGCACAACTACTTTGGATTTATCTTTTTGCAACGGCAGCAAAGAATGATTTTAATTTTTCCAATCCCCCGAAAGGACTCTGTCCATTGGAGGAGTTAGGGCTTCTTGACAATAAACAATTCTTGGGAGAATTCGTAACGAGATTAGATGAAAATAAGGATGTTGGCTTCAGCGAGGTATATAGCAACAATAATGGTAGCTCATTCATTATTACATATGATCCGACTGAGACAATAAATGTTACAGAATCGCTAACTAAGAATGATCTAAGTTTCCAAGGAAAGCTATATATTAAAGAAAAACTTTCCTGGTTCTAGAAAATCTACTATTTCATTGTTGTTTGCGGCTTATTGTCGCTTTCGTGCAAAAATCCAGAGTTTGGGGTATAATATGAAATATTGAGACAAGGAGGTATATGCGACTGGTCAGCTTGTTTACTGGTGTAGGGGGATTCGAGCGTGGGCTGGATTTTGCTGGAATTGAATATGAGCCAGTATTCGCTTCCGAAATTGATATTCCAGCACAGAAGACTTACCTTTCTAATTATCAGCCAGAATTACTGACGGGTGACATTACGACGATTCGTGAAGAAGATATACCGGCACACGATTTCCTTGTGGGGGGATTCCCGTGCCAGGCTTTCAGTATTGCTGGTAAACGTAAAGGGTTTGATGATGCACGTGGAACGCTGTTTTTCGATGTGCTAAGAATACTTGATTACCACAGGCCAGATTATTTCTTATTAGAAAATGTGAAGAATCTCGCTAGTCATGACAATTCGCGCACGATACACGTAATACTTAATTGCTTGGCAGAGTTGCGAGACTATGCGATAGATTTTACAATTATTAATGCGAAAGATGCTGGAGCACCACAGAATCGTGAACGTACTTATATCGTGGGAGTGAAGGGTGGTAAGCAGGAAAAATTCAGCACCGATACTCATAGCGTTAAGATTAATACTATCAAGCGAGAATTAAATAAGGGTAACTTTCCTAGTTTTGATTTTTTTAACTCTCTGAAGTTCAATAACGAACAAATATATATCAAGGATATTATTTCCGAAGACGTGGAAGAGAAATTCTATCTTTCTAGCAATAAGGTGCAGGATTTTCTTCTTGAAAATAATTTTGAGGAAGAGACAAGTTGCAAAGCTCAGATTATTAAATTGTTTGATATTCCAAGAGAAGTACATAATGACCTAGAGAGACAACGTAGAGTATATTCAATATATGGCATTTCACCAACGGTACTAGCGCGCTCCGACACAACAAAGATATATGTAGAGCATAACGGCAGAAAATCTATTCGTAAATTTACGCCGACAGAGAACTTTCGAATTCAGGGCTATGACGAGACATTTATTAAAAATATCATGGAGAAGAGTGGTAATTCTAATACTCAATTATATAAACAGGCTGGAAATGCCGTGTCGCCACTAGTGATTGCTGGCATTGGCAAGCATCTATTCGATAATAAGGAGAGGTGGCTATCATGACAAGTAATAATGTACCTAGTGGTAGCCCTCTTAAGTTCATTGATTTATTTTGTGGGCTGGGAGGATTTCGTATTGCTTTCGAGTCGAGTGGTGGCAAATGCGTCTTCTCATCCGATATAGACAAGGCAGCTAGGGAGACGTATCTAGATAATTTTGGCGAGGAGCCAGCTGGTGATATCACCAAGATCGAGGCCCGTGAGATTCCTGATTTCGACGTGCTATGCGCTGGGTTTCCATGCCAACCTTTTAGTACGGCTGGGAAAAGGCGTGGATTCGAGGATACAAGAGGGACTTTGTTTTTCGATGTGCTGCGCATCATTAACGAGAAGAGGCCGAAAGCCTTTTTCCTAGAAAATGTTGCTGGGCTAACTAATCATGACGGTGGTAAGACTTTAAGCGTAATTTTGGACAGCCTAGATGAAGCTGGGTATTATGTAACCTACAAATTATTAAACGCAAAGGATTATGGTGTACCGCAGAATCGCAATCGGTGGTATTCGATTGGCGTCAGAAAAGACCTAGCTAGTGCAGAACAATTCGAAAGTTACGATTTCTATCCAGCAAAGTGCGAACTTAGATACACGCTCGATGAGATTGTGCAGAAATCCGTAGATGATTCATACAATTCATCGGAAATTGCAATTAGTAATATCAGGAAACACCTTACGAGTGAAGAGATATCGGCGATTGACGATGGCAAAATAATCTTAGCTAATAATGTAAGGCCATCCAGGACTTCTTTTGCCAAAAATGGAATTAGCCCGTGCCTGACTGCCAAGATGGGGACTGGTGGCAACAATGTACCCATCGTCGTAAACTACATGCGAAAGCTGACCGAGAGAGAGTGCCTCAAGATAATGGGATTCCCGGATACTTACAAGATACGGAAGAACTACAGTCAATCATATAAGCAAATTGGCAATAGTGTAATCGTGCCAATTTTGACAGAAATTGCTGCAAGGTTAACAGAATTCCTCGTTAGCTTATAGCTACTTAAAAGCAAGTGTATAAGTGCCGTGGCTCCTGCCACTGCCAGTAGTGACGGTAATTGTGGCTTTAAAATCTTTTTTCGATAGAAGCTCGCCGTTCTCGTATATATAGCTAGCACAATATGGGTCATCGAAAATCTCATCACCGAAACAGATAATATTATGTATACGCGAATCATTATTAGCAAGGCGTTTAAGGGTGCTGAGAGATTTATTCTTAAGCTCGGTATAGGTAGTTAGTGGGTCGCTTTCCTGCACCTCAAGCTGCCTACATAGCACATCGAGTGTAGTGTCAAAATCTGCAAGAATCTGAGTGTTTTTATCTATTTGTAAGTTATCAGAATAAAGTAGCGCTGCTATGAAATATTCTGGTGCAATAGTATTAAAGATTTCTTTGAAAGTTACAAAAGATAACTTTTGTAAAGTATATGAGGTAGAGCCTGGTAGCTTAATAGATATACCGCTTTGTTTAATAATCTCGTAGGGAACTTTGGATGCGTGTAGAATTTCCTCGGTGATAACATAATTATTATCAATCAGGAGTGTAGATACATCGTCAAATAGCTTGACTATATAACAGTCACTCTTGGGGTTAATTTTGGCACCAGTGAGTTTAGAAATCTGAGTGTATGATACATTGATTAGGATGGTATTCTCGTCATGAATATCCAACTTACCCCAGAGAGGATGAGTCTTATCACGATTAAGTAGCGAAGTGAACATATGTTCGAATCCTAGCCCTTCGATAGCCTTCGCGCTAGGTGAGCTGTGAGGCGACTGGACAGCACTGGGATTATCGGAAAAATTATCGGGTAATTGCTCGGCGCCTGAATCAGTGGATGAATCTTCGGGTGATTGCTCGGCGCCTGAATCAGTATCGGATGCGCTACTTGACGGTCGCTCAATACCAAGATTAGGATTAGGCTGAGACGATGAGGCAATGCTAGGACCTACACTAAAGAATTTCTGCATATTGCCCCATTTGAGCTGAATACTATTTCTTCTATCATCGTCTTTGCCCTGGAGCGAGCGACCATAAGTCTGATAATTGAGACCTGCGACCGAAAGTGGGGCAGCTGGGTGAGATTTTAGATCATCATAGACTTCTGCAATTGAATGCCAGGTCGCATTTTCATAATCGCCATAATATATGTAGTCCACATGAGACAGTTTAGTGGTCCCAGTGGAGAGAAACCTCTCGAGCAAGGCATCAATATGCTGGTTGAAGAAATCCTGGATAATAGTAATCTTAGCTGGGTATTTCTTAATGACAGTCTTCGCATCCATTCGATCGGTAACCTTGGCGCTGCCATCAAGCGTGCCATCTCCCCAATGGAAGAAAAGAAGCGCATTAATTACTTCACTAGAGGCGCCGAGGTCGCTAGCTAGGTATTTTACGAAATCCGTAATTGATTCTTGATGTACACTATTGCCACTGCCTATTTTCACACTAATATTACGAGTGCGACCTGCGTATTCGATGATGATATCTGGCTTGTAAAGATTGCTAGTCTTACTGGCACGAATGAGACAAGTGTCTCGTTCCGACTCTGTGGGTGCAAAAATTTCCTCTATGAAACTGCGCAGATTGGCGTTTAGATCAGAGATTTTATAGCCATCGAGATGCTCGATGATGGTTTTCTCATTGGTAAATCCAGAATTAATGCTCATGTCTTTTTGATATTATACCACTTTTCGTATATAATTATTAAATAGGATTTAATTGATGAATACGCTAGAACAACAAGGAACAGAATGGATAAAGTTATTATAGAAGCAAAAAAGCTTTCCAAAACATATGGTAAGCGTGGTACAGCTTTTACTGCACTAAAAGACATTAATTTGAAAATAGCCGAGGGGGAATCAGTTGCGATCGTAGGAAAATCTGGCTCAGGTAAATCTACGTTGATGCATCTATTGGCTCTGCTAGACAAGCCAACGCATGGCGAAGTGCTGATTGATGGCATTAATGCCAATAAACTTAAGCCTAAGCAGCTTAATAAGCTGAGAAATTCGCGTTTTGGCTTCGTATTTCAACAGTTTTTTATGAATGTAAACGATACAGTGCTCGAAAATGTCATGCTACCACTAAAAATCGGTAAAGTGAACAGATTCTCTCGCAAGAAACGCGCGATGGATGCTCTGAAGATTGTCGAACTAGAGTCTAAGGCACGTAACAAAGCTAACGACCTTTCTGGTGGACAGAAACAGCGCGTCTGTATTGCTAGGGCAATCGTGAATGAACCGAAGATTATCTTTGCTGATGAGCCGACTGGAAATCTAGATTCGGCTACAGGTGATAAAATTATCGATTTGCTTTTTAACCTTAACAAGGAGCGTGGCGTAACATTAATTATCGTCACACACGACGAAGATCTAGCAAAACTTTGCGACCGAATTGTGAGAATTTCGGATGGCAAAATCATCTCAGATAAATCCGTAAGTCACAGTTCGAGAGAAAAAGCCAGTGAAAGAATCGAAAAAGAAGCCACGAGAGTAAAAAGGGCGAATAGGAGCTAGTATGACAATAATTGATTTAATCAAAGCAGCAAATCACAACCTTCTCAGGAATAAAACGAGGACTCTCCTCACGATACTCGCTATTTTTATCGGTAGTTTCACAATTATTCTGAGTAATGCGATTAATTCTGGGGTAAATTCTTTTATTGATAAGCAAGTCGAATCGATTGGTGGAGAAGGGTTTGTTGAAGTATTCCCGGCAGCCATGTATGAACAGGTAGCTGCAATAACCAGTGGCGACACGAAAGTCAAGGAATACAACGGTGAATTAGGCAGTGCCACGACTGCTAGTATTTCAAATGATGATCTTAAGAAAATGCAAGCAGTGGATGGTGTGGAGGAACTGGAGCTGTTTCATATATTGTCGCCAGAATGGATGACTGGTGAGAAGACTGATAAAAAGTACAATGTGTCGCTTGAGTATTTTCCTGATACCAATTTTAAGATTGATTTGTCGGCTGGTAGACTACTAGATAACGAGACAGAGAAATATGAGATTTTGATTACTGAGGACTGGCTAGAACCACTGGGGTACAGTAATGCAGAAGAAGCACTTGGTCAGATGGTGACTATTGCAATTAAGCAAACGGCAAAATGCTATCTTAATCCCAATGATTGTCTTGCCACTACTGATGCTACTATAATCGGTGTACAAGCGCCAGGAATCTTAAGTGTGGGACAAGATTTACATATCAACGAATCGCTAGACAATGAACTTTATTCATTAGCGACTGCTGGTTTACCGGAGTCTGCACTGGCCGAGATGAATGTGATTGCTATCGGCAATGTAGAGCCAGATAAGTTAGGCCAGATTCGTGAAGAATTTCGGGAGATTGGCTACGAAATTATGACAATAGATGATACAGTAGGGATGATTAGGATATTTCTCGATGCGATATTGATCGTATTTAACGTCTTCGGTGGTATTGCTCTAATTGCTGCCTCGATCGGCATTGTTAATACTCTATATATGTCAGTACAAGAGCGCACGAGAGAAATTGGCCTGATGAAAGCGATGGGGTTATCAAATGGTAAGATTTTCCTAAGTTTCTCGCTTGAGGCAATTTTCCTAGGATTCTGGGGATCCGTGATTGGGATTTTGTTCTCAATGCTGATAGGCTACGGGATTAATGATATAGCCCATCAGACTTTCCTTGCTGATTTTCCGACTTTTGAGCTAGTAATCTTCGAGCCAGGCAGGATGGCTATTATCACGCTAGTCATCATGTTTATCGCATTCATCGCTGGCACAGCACCAGCCAGAAAAGCATCGAGAGAAAACCCAATCGATGCGCTACGCTACGAATAGTCATATAGCCGTACTGGATTGTACGGCTATATTTTTATCTCCAAATTACGATGTGATGTTATGGCAGATTTTATCTAGGAAATAGATAATCCAGGTAGTCCTCGAGCATACGCGTGCCAGAAATAATCGGAAGATATGCCGTGAGCTGTTTCTGGATGAGATATTCGAGGTCAAAATCATTACTCCAGGCATTAATCGCTTCTTCCATGCGTACATAGAGCATGGATAGCTCTTCTTCCTCTGATA
Organism: Candidatus Nanosyncoccus sp.; assembly: GCA_045541635.1. Taxonomy (GTDB): domain Bacteria; phylum Patescibacteriota; class Saccharimonadia; order Saccharimonadales; family Saccharimonadaceae; genus Nanosyncoccus. The sequence continues at coordinate 7,644 of JAZQJM010000066.1, read as the reverse complement.
TGCCACTAATATTTAGATAATTATCGGAAGAAACGTCGGCGACCCCTCCATCGTGGGTAGAAATTAATAGATTAAGATTAGCCACGTCTTTCTCCCAGGAAGTGCCACAAGCCTCTAAGCCGACAATTGGCGTATTGATAGCTGCATTAGAGCCAACAGACAAAGCATAGGCGAGCCTCTCATCGTAATCGGCGAGATAGTGGACATGCTCTCTCAAGTAGTCGTCAGCTGCGACTCCATCCAAGATTTTACTAAGCAGACTGGACATTCTGATATCACCAGTGTGTACTCTACCAGTCAGAATATAATGGGCACCCCTTGGCTCCAGTATACTACGCAATTTCGCTAAATCTCTAAATGGAAGTTCTGGTCGCTTATAATCGACGAAGCGTCTTTTAAAATCGAAGACAAAATCGTCTTGGGCGAAACTAATGTTTTTGCCGTTCTGGTCAGGACGAGTGGAGAGCTCTTCGTTAAGAATCGTGCGACCTACAGATTTAAGAGCGCGAACCTGCGTAGCCGAGAGTCTCTCTACTTTGTTACCATAATCTAGGGTAGGCAAATCGTATTCATCTAGTATTTCGTTAATATGATAGTATTCCATGACATCTGGCAGTACCCATCTTCGCATATCGATACCGTTAGTGATGGCCTTAAATTTGACCTTCTGACCGGCAACGTCGTGATAATTGGCCACACGCGCGTGGAGCTTAGATACGCCACTTTTTAGCTCGGAAATCTCTATCGTAACGGATGATAACTTAATATGATTATTGACAAATTTATCCATTAACCACTTACGGACGGCTGGAGAACGTAAATTAGGCAAAACGAAACGTTCAAACTGCTGGCGTTCAAACTCTGCTTCGGCAGCCTGGACTAATGTATGATTAGTGTAGAGAGTATGTTTCCTGGTATAGACTACTGCCTCATAGAAATCCATGCCGTTATCTACTAGCTCATCGAGACGAGCAAGTGCTGCGAAGAAGGTAGCAACTTCGTTAAGCTGCATAATTGCTGGACGAATACCAAGTAATTTCAATGCTTTATAGCCACCGAAGCCAAGCGATACTTCCTGATAAAGCCGGTGATCAGAGCCACTCATGCCAGAATATAACTCACCAAAATTCGGCTCAGTAATTGATATAATACGGGTATTCTTAAAGCGTTTCTCGATGACGGTGAGTGGGCAGAGATTGCCACAACATTTGACGTTGACTTGGTCGATTTCGTGAAAACCAAATTTGCGATAGTCCACTTGGTAATGTTCGTCTATTACTTGGCCATTCTGCAATGATTGATGCGCTTCGCTAGGATAGAAAGGTGTCACCAGTACCAGTGGTACACCTACTTGCTCAGCTACGCGCCTCGTATCGGCAGCTAGTACGCCAAGGCCACCTCCACCACGAATACCGTTCTCTTGGTCGTATAACTCTAATGTCCAGTATGTATATGGACGTTCGAGAGAAAGTTTGCGAGTGAAATGCCCCCTGTCGATAGCCGTCTCGAAAATCTCAGTATCTTCAATATTCTCTAGTGGATGATAGAAATATGGTTCGTCATCGGACATGTTTTTATTATAACATCTTGGTTATGCTTACACAAGGTCTTGACTGGGGCAAGATTTTACGCTATACTATTGACAAGTCTGGTATCAGACTTTTTTGATGACATCTACATTTTAGAATTGATGTTATAATAGTATTAAAGGAGTAAAATGGCGAAAATCACACGCATTAAGGCCGGTGAATCCTCTCGCAAGAAGGAGGAGACGGACGAGCCGACGATTACTCGTAAAAAAGTCGTTGTAAAAGATAAAAAGACCGAAAAGTCTAAAGCAAAAGAGGCCAAAGCAAAAATCAAGGCCGAGAAAGACTCTAGCAAACAGTCTGGCAGTAAGAAACCTTTCATCTTGTTTAGGCCGTTTATAGCATTGGGGCGATATCTTCGCGATTCGTGGCGTGAGCTACGCCAGGTAAGATGGCCTAATCGTAAGGCTACCTGGAAGATGGTACTCGCCGTAGTGATTTATACAGCACTATTCATGATTTTAATATCACTACTTGATTTATTCTTTAGCTGGTTATTTAACTTAATTATAAAATAAGGAGAATTAGATGGCAGTAAACAGATATAACGATGCTCGCGCATGGTACGCTATCTCTACTTACAGTGGTTACGAAGATAAGGTGGCAGATTCTATCAATCAGAGGACGGATACGGTAGAAATGGCCGATAAGATTTTCGAGGCAATCGTACCAAAAGAGAAGCAAATCGAGATTAAGAACGGCAAGCGCAAGGTGGTGGACCGTAAGATTTTGCAAGGTTATGTACTAGTTGACATGAAGCTCTCTGACGAGACTTGGTATATTATTCGCAATACTCCTGGCGTAACTGGATTTATTGGTAATGGCACCCAGCCTACACCAGTCTCAGAGAAGGAGATTATTAAGATTAAGAAGCGCATGGGCGTAGAGGATCCTAAGTTCTCCGTAAAGTACGAGATCGGCGAAGTAGTTTCAATTGCCGATGGCCCATTTAAGGGTTTCGATGGTACCGTGTCAGAAATTGATGCTGCTAAGGGTAAACTCAAGGTGATGGTATCCATGTTTGGACGTGAGACACCAGTAGAGCTCGACGCCCTACAGGTCAAGCAGCTAAATTAAGATCTCTTTAGTAGCCTTATAGAGGTAGTCAACTCAAAACGAACCGATTGTTACGATCGGTTCGTTTTGCTATGATTCATGCTAAGTATAAAAAAGACTCCAGTACGAGTCTGGAGTCTTCCTAGTTATTAGTCTACGACTTCTACGCCCATTGAGCGAGCAGTACCAGCGACAATCTTTACTGCACCTTCTAGATCGATAGCGTTAAGCTGATCCATCTTAGCCTCGGCAATCTTCTCGAGCTCAGCACGAGAAATCTTACCAACCTTGTCAGTATTAGGCTTACCAGAGCCCTTATCGAGCTTAATAGCTTCACGAATCAGGTCATCCACTGGCTGGCCTAGACAAGTCCAGTCAAAAGTGCGATCTTCGTATACCTTGATATGAACGATTACATTCTTACCCATGTAATCCTTAGTCTTCTCGTTGAATGGATTAATGAAATCCATCATATTAAGACCCCACTGACCAAGAGTAGAGCCTACTGGAGGTCCAGCTGTCGCCTTACCACCAGGAATACGAAGTTTCAAGTTTCCGATAACTTTCTTTTCTGCCATAGCAAAATCCTTATTAAATTAATAATTAGAAGCATTTACGTAACGGTATTATTATACCAAATTTTACTTAAGCTGTAAAGTATTGACAAAACAGGGGTAGTATGGCATAATTAGGGTATGGGTTGCAAAGTGTGTCATGCAGCTACGATATCACAAAGGAGGATATGAAATGACACAGGAACTTTTCGGGAAAAAGGTCGATGAGAGGGGTGAACTCATCGCGAGGATTAAAATGTACTGGAGGATACACAATGAGAAATACCGTACCCTTCCCATTAAGTACAGATTCTATGTAAGTACGAAGAAGATGCTGAAGATCGAGGTACATCCAATCAAAGCGTCAACTCTAAAAGATTATCCAATAGTATCGCTAATGGATATTCTGGATGAGGAAGTACTCGGTGCTGAACTCCACAGCTATAATACAGAATCGCTAAGAATGGTTTGTGCAAAAATGGAGGAATTGGGGTTCAATTATTCCTACCTAACAATCCAAAATTGGGTCCAGGATGCCCAGTACATAATTGGCAAAAAGCTAATCGAGCAGGAGTGTATAAAGAACCAAAAGATTTCTCCATACAGATACGCTGCTCGGGATGGTAGAGCTAAGCCGATTACACCTGCAGAATTATTTCAGGCAGGATGCCATCGGGCCACTAAGGATTTCTAATCACCCAGGGAGGCCCTATGGCCTCCTTTTTTATGGTGATATTGACTTTTCGCTTAAGGTGTGCTATAATTAAAGGATAAGCTGTTATTTTGTGTCAAGCAGCAAACAAGAAAGGTGGGGTAGGTTAATATGACACAGGAACGTTGTAGACGAGACGAACTCATCGCGCAGATTATGCGTGGATGGCGAGTAATGGCAGAGAGTTATAGGGTAATACCGATTAAATATAGTTTTCTGCTCAAGGAGAGAAAGAGGCCCAAGAAGTTGTCTGATGCGACACTTGCGCTCTTTCCAGAGATACCGTTTTTACGGATTCTGGATGAGGACGTCGCTAGGGAAGAATTAGACTGGCTAGAGACTAAGGATTTAGTGATTCTGAATAGCCAGATCGAGAATCTTCGGACTAATTATGCATATAATACTATGCGCAATTGGGTGTCTGAGACCAGCTTACAGCTGGCTCAGAAGAAGACAAAGGTGACGCCCTTCTGCTCAAACGGGGCAAGCCTCGTTAAAACGATGCCATTCATCATTAACCATGAGGGGTATGCTACGTTAGGAGTTCGATCTTAGGTACTTACGCCCGACCTTAGTCGGTGGTGCTAAGTATATAGAATGTCGGTTTGTCCATGTGCCGACGTTCGTCTCCTTCCAGGGGGCCTTCGGGCCCTCTTTTTACTTGCGTTTTTCGGGGAATTGTGATAATATTATATTAATAAATTAATCGTGGGAGAAGTTTGCTTCGTTATTACCACAGAAAGGATTTTATGACCGAAGAAGAGGCTAAGCTAAATACTGAAACTCCAGAAGTTATCGAAGAGGTAACTGAGGCGACAGAAGAGACTTTTGCAAAATCTGGCAAGAAGTCTAAGAAACATATTGAGGAAGTAAAAGCCGAGGAAGAGCGCCAAGCGCGTAAGGCAGAGCGTGCTGCCGAAGAAGCTGCTGGTATGAAGCCAAAGGGTGCTGCTCCTATTACACGTTCACGCCTAGAGCGCCGTGGTAAGAAGTACCAGGAAGCCTACAAGCTAGTCGAGAAAGATAAGGCTTATAGCTTGAAGGACGCTATTGAGCTAGCAATTAAGACTAGCCCAGTGAAATTTGACGCTAGCGTAGAAGTACACGCTCGCCTCGGGGTAGATCCACGCCAAGCAGATCAGAATATCCGTACCACTATGGTGCTTCCTAATGGTAATGGTAAGACTGTGCGCGTAGCCGTATTTGCACCACTCGATGTATGCAAAGCTGCTAAGGCTGCTGGTGCTGACATCGCTGAAGATGAAGAATTCTTGAAACAGTTAGAGAAAGGAACTATCGATTTTGATGTACTTATCTCTACTCCACAATATATGCCTAAGCTAGGTAAGTTTGCACGCTTGCTTGGCCCTAAGGGATTAATGCCTAATCCTAAGGCTGGCACTGTTACCACCGACGTAGAGAAGGCGGTATCTGACGCAAAGGCTGGTAAGGTAGAATATCGCGTTGATAAACAGGCCATTGTACATATAGGACTTGGCAAAGTATCTTTTGGTACGGACAAGTTACTCGAGAATGCTGAGGCTTTCTTCGATAGTCTTAAGTCACAGAAGCCAGCCTCACTTAAAGGTAGCTATGTGAAGTCTGTATTTATCACTACTACCATGGGTCCATCTATTATGGTGGAGAATAACTACAACTAGTACTTGTTGGGGGTAACTAATGCTGTGTGTGTGGGGGGTTACTGGTACTATGTAGAAGAGATTACTAGTGTTACGTAGGGATGGAGCTAGCGCTATGTAAGGTGGGTCCCCTCAGAGAGGAAAATCCAGTAAGGAAACTAATATAGCGCAAAAATGAGTCAGGAATATATCCTGGCTCATTTCTATTGTGGATATAGGAGCCACTACGAAGTGCCGTGCTTGGTGCATTAAATGAATGAGGCATAGCGTGCTTCGTAGTAAGACTATATACCTAATAAATTGATACCCTTAAGAATCACCCCCTCTTCGCACTTTCAGACTACGATGATAAGTGCTTTTCCAAAAGGATTCTAGGGGAAACCTCGGAGAACTACTTAGCGACACAGCGGACTGAGAAGCCGTAGTTCCGATCAGCGTAATTCTGAGGAATCACATTCGAGGAACCGACGTACAGGCCGTACATAACGTTACTAATGTACGTAGAGGACCAGAAGTAGCCGTAGCTACCTTGACGCTTCGCTGAACTATTGTAGTAGTCGCCGGAGAGGGGCGTAGACAGCGCGTTACGGAAATTAGCAGCGTTACCACTGTATCCAGTATTATATAAGTAATAGTAGGACTTATTAGCAGTATTACCATATGGCATCATCCAGCCACTAGGACAAATATCATAACTGGCATTGCTAGAATTGCTACTCGTACATATTGTACCAGCAGAAGCAGCACAGTAATTGTAATATACACCAATCTTCTTGCTACCAGAACCATAGCCTGTCGTAGTAGTATTGGCGTAAGCTGTATTAATCTGTGCATCTATATATGAATTGAATCCTGTAGAGATAGACGATGGTAATGCGAATGTTTTAGATGGTGACATGTTAGTATTAGATGTGGAGAGTGATTCCACTAGCGATACGGCACCAAGTCTCAGATTATCTAGTAGCCAGCAATTGCCATCATTTAATTTCTGGATATAATATCCTTGCTCGTCACGCTTATCATATGCAGTTGTGACAGTAGTAGGACAATTAGCAGTAGTTACGTTCTGGAGATATAGCTTACTACTCTTACTTGTAAGAGTCAGTGCCCCATTGCCATCTCCTATAGTGTAATAGGTATTCTCTGTGCTTGTAGAGCCAATTGCAGAATTAGTAGCTGAATCAGTCTTACTCCAAGAGCTGAATTCGTAACCACTGGTAAAGACTGGGTAGAGATAGTAGCTTGTACCATAGGTGAGGTTTGTGAATGTTACAGTATTACCTGACTTAGTACCATTTATTGTAGTACCAGAATCACTACCTTGTTTTAATGTCATGGATGATAGATATGAGTCACCGGTTACTACTAGATTATAGGTATTAGCTTTACTAGTAAGAGTAAGGGCACCATTGCCATTACCTATCTTATAATAAGTATTCATAGTACTAGTAGAGCCTAAGCTAGCATTAGTAGCACTATCCGTCTTGCTCCAGGAACTGAAGCCATAGCCGGTATTAAAGACTGGATATAAGTAGTAGTTAATACCGTATGTGAGATTGCTGAATGTTACGGTATTACCTGACTTAGTACCACTAACTGATGTACCAGAAGTGCTGCCTTTCTTTAACGTCATTGATGAGAGATTAGAATCTCCAGTTACTACTAGACTGAAGGTCTTAGCTTTACTAGTGAGAGCGAGTGCGCCTGCGCCATTACCCATTGTATAGTATGTGTTGACCGTACTAGTAGAACCAATTGCAGAGTTAGTAGCAGAATCAGTTTTACTCCAGGAACTAAACTCATAACCAGTAGTAAAGACTGGGTATAAGTAGTAGCTTACGCCATAAGTGAGGTTCGTGAATGTAACGGTGTTGCCTGACTTCGTGCCACTAACTGATGTACCAGAAGTACTACCTTGCTTCAATGTCATAGATGAAAGATGTGAATCTCCTGTTACTACTAGATTATAAGTCTTCGCTACGCAGACGCCATATAGTGTCATATTGCTTGTAGGGTGTAATCCCGTATAGCCACTAGCGTAAGTAATGCTGGTGGTATTATTACTAGTAGACCAACCACAAGTATGACCTGTC
>JAZQJM010000065.1:0-1529 GCA_045541635.1 Candidatus Nanosyncoccus sp. | reverse complement strand
CTATAATAGCTACACTAGTGGAGTAGAACTTAGCTCTACCACTACTAAGACTAATGCAGATACTACTAATGTAGGCTTCGCAGCAAGAGCAGACTATGACACTCCAGCAGGCATCTATGAACTAGATCTTACCTTTCTAGCCACAGCTAAACCGCCACTATACACCATTAACTATACAGATAGTAGTGGAGATGCAAGCGTAACAGGTGCTCCTATTAATCCAGCCCAATCTTCTACTGGTACTGCTGGCACTGGGATTACTATTAGTACTAGTACGCCAACTAGAGATGGTTATACATTCTTAAGCTGGTGCACAACGCCTACTACTGATGAAGGAACTGTATGTAGTGGCACTACCTACGCTTCTGGTGGCAATTATGCGATAAGTGGAACGGATGAACTAATTATTACATTATATGCTATGTGGGAAGAAGACAAAGTTTATATCCAGGATGTAACGATAGCTAATTGTCCTACCGAAATGACACTCGTGTATGATAGAAGAGATGAGCAAGAATACAATATTCAGAAACTAGCTGATGGTAACTGTTGGTTACTAGATAACTTAAGATTAGACATAAGTAATTCAGCTGTACAAGCCAAGATGACTTCAAATACTACTAATGCTACAGACCAGATTCTAGGCTATCTCAAGAATGGTGGTGGGCCTAGTCCGTATGCTACAGCAGCTGTAGCAAATGTATCGTCTGGCTTTACTACCTATGATACTCCACTCATTAATACAGCTTCTTCAGAAGATACTACAACTAGCTATGGTGCTGGCAGTGGTAAGATAGGTGTATATTACAATTACTGTGCAGCTACGGCTGGTAGCTACTGTTATGCAAGTGATCCAGGCTCTGATAATGCTAGCTACGATATTTGTCCAGTTGGCTGGAGAATGCCTACAGGCGGATCCAGTGGTGAATATCAAGCCCTTTACACAGCCTATTCTAGTGATGTTACTAACTTCATCAACGCGCTGTCTACGCCCCTCTCCGGCCAATACTACAGTAGTTCAGCGCGCCATCAGGGTGACTACGGCTACTTCTGGTCCTCTACGTACTACAATAGTAACAGTATGTACAACCTGGCCGACGATTCCTCGTATGTGTATCCTCAGAATTACGGTAGTCGGTACTTCGGCTTTCCAGTCCGTTGTGTCGCTAAAAGTGGCGATACATTGCAGGAGTTTAATGGGGCTGATGCTGATAAAATGGCGATAGGTGATACTAAGACATTAATTGATAATCGTGATAATAAAGAATACTTAGTAGGCAAACTGGAAGATGGTAATGTATGGCTACTTGATAACCTGAGGCTAGATATTAGTTATGCCACTGTACAGACGAAACTAGGGACTGCTACTACTAATGCTACAGACCAGATTCTAGGCTACCTGAAGAATGGTGGTGGGTCTAGCCCATATACTGCAACGGCTGTAGCAAATGTATCGTCTGGCTTTACTACCTATAATACTCCACTCATTAATACAACTTCTTCAGAAACGACTATAAAAGGCTATGGTT
>JAZQJM010000064.1:0-5696 GCA_045541635.1 Candidatus Nanosyncoccus sp. | reverse complement strand
ATAAGGCAATAGAAGATACTATTGTAATTATATTATATAGACTAATTCTAGCCTTATAAGACTGAAAGAGAGTAGCGAGATTGTGAGCACGTAGCCTCCAAGTTAACTTCTTAACTAGGCGCGCGCCGGCCCTATATATATATATATATATATATAGGAGGGCATAGCGCTAAGTATAGCGCTTTGTTTCTGTTTTGTTTTAGACAAGTTTAACATGTTGATATTTACCTCTCTTTTAGTGTATGCATAACCTTTACTAATACTAGTATAACATATAATTTCTATTTTATGATTATTTATTTCCTAGACTTTTCAGTTTAGAAAAGTTCACCGACTCTGCAGCTTTTCGTAATGCTTCTTCGGAGCCATAATGCGTCTTATTGCCAGGTGCATCCGACAGCATATGCTGCGCATACGGGAAACATACTGCCCTCTCCAGCACTCCACCACTTTTCGCTTCCGACGCTTTCGCCCGAGCCTTCACCACATCACTCATCGGCACTTCTAGCGCCTGTGCCATCTCTTCCGGCATGAAAGTCAGCGAGAACAAATCACCATCATCCTCCCCCACACGCTTACCATAAGCTATTGAAGTATTACCATCTATCCATAGCCTCTTATCGAGCTTCCTCATCTTAGCATTCTTCAGACTTGCCACACACTCGAGGTGCTTAGCCCCATCTAGGCTTTTCATTTCAGCAATAAAATCCCCTTCACAAGTCGTCGTTATCACAGCATGCTTCGCATCTGGTGATTTTAACCCATTTCGTTCATCATAACTAATCGTATCACTTAAGTAATCCATCATTATCCAGCTAGTCAGTCTCGTCTGAGAATTCTCAGCCACTAAATAAAATTCAGCCCTAGCTCCCCAGAACACACTAGTATGCAATCGTATCATCGATACAATTCCGTAATATTTTTCAGCATCCCCTTCAAAAATCCTCGATTTCGCCGGCACGAACCCATCCGGCATGAACTTTTGTACCTTCTCTGGCTCCGGAATCTCATAGAACAAGAAAAAGGCATACGGCTCCACGACAAAAGGCATCTTAGTCGCCTTTTTCGTAGCACTTTTAATAATCTTACGCTGCAAGCAGACCGGAAGTTTTTCTAGCTTCGTCTGCATATAATGTACTTTTCCTACTTCCATTGGATCTACAAGTTTCTCTGTTCCAATCGCAAAATCTTTCACATTCATACCATATATTATACCAGAACAACAGCATTATATCATATAGAACCCTATACTAGCTTACGTAGCAAATCGCACCGAAGGTTCGAGCTTTGCTCGCCGAGACTCGGACTCGCGACCTCTGCTGTAACGAAAAAAATAAACTCCCTACAGAGTTTACCATGGCGGATCCGACGAGACTCGAACTCGCGACCTCTGCCGTGACAGGGCAGCGCTCTAACCAACTGAGCTACGAATCCAACCTACCATTATTATATACCATCTTTCATCAAAAATCAAGCAGTAACTTCATTTTCCAAGAATAATCATCCTCACATCCCCGGAATCTTGAAAGTTTCCATATTCTGAGTAGGCAAACCATTCCCAGCGCCACTTCCACTAGCTGCAGCCCCACCACTAGGTAGTGGCATATTCAAATCTACAGGTGGCGTCGGTGGAGGTGGCAACACATCACCTTTCATCGCATCAAAATTCATCTCAGGCACACCATTAATCTCTAGGTTACTTGCCACTTCTGGCGCATTAACAGCTGCAGGATTACCACCACTTATTCCATTGCCAGTATTCATGTCAGGAATCCCTGGCGCAGCCATATTCATATCCTGCACTACAGGCTGCTCTGGCTCAGCTTCAGCTAGAGCTTCTTCTAACATTTTGCCATATTTAGTAGCATTATCCTCGGGCTCATTCAAAAACTCTTCAGACGGAGCAATCACTGGCTTCTTCTGCAAAGCCTCTTCTACTCCATTACCAGAATCATCTAATTGCACTGGCTCATCCTTCTGCTCTGGCAAAGTTACTTCACCAGCATGAGCAAGACTAGCTTCTGTAGCTTTTAGTTCATCTAGCAAGTTATCACCATTTGGAGTCGTCTCGCTAGACGATGGTTCGCTTGTCCCCATCGTAGGCTGAATCGTCACCCCACCACCAGCATTGTCGCTTACTATTCCATCACTAGGAGCATCAGCCGGCGCATCACTAGTCGGCTGGATAGTTACTCCACCATGCGATGTAATTCCAGTATTCTCACCAGAGTCTGTTCCCTCTTCCATTGCAGAGCCAGCACTACCCGTCATATCATTACTACCACCCGTCATATCAACACTAGTATCACCCTGCGTGATAGTAGATGCCCCACCAACCTGAACGCCAGTCACCCCAGCACTATCCCCACCAGTAATACCAGTACCAGTCGCCCCAGCATTTAATCCACCAGCATCGGTGCCACCCCCATTACTAGCCCCAGCCCCAGTAGGTCCATTATCATTATTAGCCCCAGCCAGTATCCCACTGCGATCATCCTCGTGTTCTATCTTCAGTGTATCAGGCGCAGCTGGCTGTACTTCTTTCTTACTCGACACCATGAAGAACTGATTTTCCATTCCTTCAGTAATGTTTTTCGTGATCAACTGCTGATTTGCCCCAGAAGTCATTAGCTTAGATGCCGTCTGCATGGTCAGTGCCGTAGTGTTTGGCTTCGAAAATCTATCCGTCGCTGCCACAATACCAGTAAGGAACGCCGTCGCCTCCTCAGGAGACATCTCTATATTACCACCTAGGCTATATATGAGATTCGCTATCATCTCAGACACTGAGCTAGCAGCCTTATTGCTCCATTCAATTTCGCCAAATTTCCCAGGATTACCTGTTGTAATATTTACAACAGTAGCATCATGCATAATTCTCCCGTGCTCACGCAATGCCGAGTCTAAATCAATTCCATTCGCCACATTAAGCGCTATCACCAGCTCCACATTATAATCACCATACGAAAACTCCAAATCTTCATCTGATATTAATGCCTTATAAGGTGTAATAAAAATCTTCACATAATCGCCATCCAGCTTATAACGTAAGTGATCAGCCTTCTCCTTATTAAGCGCAATCACAAAATCACGCAAAATATCAGCATTACTCTCAAAAGTCTTCTCAGGCTCCAAAAACTCCAAAGCATTCGGCGTACTACCTGAATAAATCGCCGTTGCTTTCTTCTCAATTCTATCTAAGAACATCGAAAGTCCAATCGCAGCACACATCTCATCCACCGATGGATCACTAGATAGCGCAATTAGCACATTATGTGCCTCACCCATCTTCTCAATAATCTTAGACATCGCCTCAGCAGAATTAGTCTGCGCCACTTCTGGTGTTACCACTACATTACCAGAGACATCACTAGCAGCACTCCCCAGTCCATCATTACCAGCCACGGCTGGATTATCAATCGGCATCGAAGCAGGAGCACCCACGCCCCCAGCAGTACCCATATCATTAGCAGGAGTACCCACACCCCCAGCAGCACTCATATCATTAGCAGGAGCACTCACACCACCAGCACTCATACCACCACCAGTAGCATCAGGAGCGCTAGCGCCCATGCCACCATTATTCATATCAACATTAGCACCACCACTAACTGCCCCAGCATTATCAACTGGCGCATTTGTAGTAATAGACATGTTTGTTTGATTATTGTCAGGCATTTTGACCTTTCTAGTTTTATATTAACATAAGCTCCAACTTTTAACAAGCAAATCTTTCCATCCATCAAGCACCAATTCAGGTCCCACACGCCTATATCTATTGTCCTCTATATTACTACACCCCTCTACCCCTTTACATTTTTCCCAAAATGAGGTATAATGTACAAAAGTCATTAATTTTTAATCTATAAATAGGAATATAAATGCCGATTATTAAATCTGCCAAGAAAGCTGCTCGTCAAGCAGAGAAGCGTACAGCTCACAATGTAGAAATCAAGAAAAGTATCAAGGCTGCTCTTAAGGCCTTCAAGAAGAACCCTACTCAGGAGACTATGAGCAAGGCTCAGTCTGAGTATGACAAAGCTGTCAAGAAAGACCTCATGAAGAAGAATACAGCTTCACGTCGCAAGGCAGCACTCGCAGCCTTTGCTAAAGCTGCTGGCGTTAAGCCTACTAAAGCAGCTGCTAAGACCACTAAGAAGGCTCCAGCTAAGAAGGCTGCAGCTTAAGCCCCCTACAGCTTTTCTAACCTTAATAGGAAAGATTCTACTAGTAGCCACGGCTTAGTCGCAGTAGTTTTCATCTGCATATCTACTTTAGAGAGTTCCACGAGGACTCTCTTTTCTTTTGCTCCTGGTCTCGCAGCAAAATCTTTCAATGCTTGCGACACAATTAGTCCTGTAAACATAATCGGCTCTTCATTTTGCTCAATCGTCCTCAACATTTCAACTGCCCTCTTCCCGTCTCTTTTTGCTGTCCTATATACATCAAACACCACACCGAAATCAGCATTCTGCTTCAACGGAAATTCACGCATCTCCACTTTATCTTTCAAACTTTTATAAGCCACCGAACGCTTGTCTAGCTTACTTTCAAACAATACAATCTCATGCGTAGTATCCACATAATCCACCACTTTATCACTAACCACCTTGTTGCTAAGCAAATCTCTAATCATTATTTTGCGTTTATCAGTAAATAACGATCCCCCCTTGAAAATCGTCGGCAAATCCATCTCCGTCAGTTCACCAGCATCTATTACCTCATAATCATTCCCGAGAACTTTCACAATTTCCTGCTTCGCCTTCACTCGATCATCACCATAATATATCCTAATCATCAACTCTCCTTTGACATTTAGGGCAAATATGCGTACCTCTTCCAGCCACTTTCATTTTCACAATCTCAGCCCCACATCTTTCGCATGGCTGCCCCTCTCTCCGGAATACTTTTGCAAACTTTTCCAAATAATCCCCTCTCGTGCCATCTGCTTTCACATAAGTCGCCATCGTCGAGCCACCAGAATCTATTGATCTATCCATTACATTTCGTGCAGCCTCAAGCAGCATCTTCGTTTCTTCGCGATTCACGCTACCAGCTCTTCTTTCTGGATGGATTTTCGCCTGATACAGAGCTTCGTCAGCATAAATATTCCCCAGCCCACAAATAATCGTCTGGTCTAGCAGCACTGCTTTAATCAGTGCCATCTTATGCCTCTGTAATTTATCGTAAAATTCATCATCCCTCATCACCCACGGCTCTGGCGCTAGTTTCTTCACGAAATCATCATCTTCCACCTCCATAGTCGGCATCGCTTTAATAAACCCAAACTTCCTCTGGTCGTTAAAGAATAATATCCCATCATCAAAGTATATAATCACCCTTGTCTGCTTATTAGGAAGTTCTGCCAAGAAATTCTCACTCGGATGTCCACCAGCATAATCATTACCAGTAGTACCCCTATATATCAGCTGCCCAGTCATTCTAAGATGTATTAATAGTGACATTCCGTCATCAAGGTCTATAATCATCGCCTTACCATATCGCCTTAACCCAGTCACTTCACCAGTTACTAGTGCACCTCTATACGACTTCTCGCATCGCACTTCAATCTTTGTAATTTTGCGCTTCAAAATAAATTTACTCAACCCCCTCCTAATCGTCTCTACTTCAGGCAACTCTGGCATATCCCTATCATTATATCATAAAAAAGTTTTCCACAACAAAATGTCAAAAAC
>JAZQJM010000063.1:0-1600 GCA_045541635.1 Candidatus Nanosyncoccus sp. | reverse complement strand
ATTTCGTCATTCACGCTGCAGGCCAGCACATCCTGTGCCAGACGGCTACTGATACTCTCGGCAATCTGCAAGCCGGTAACGCCAGCTTCATACTCTCTTACCGAGCCATCAGGAAAGGTAATCTTAATCATTGTCCTATATTTTTATTTTCGTTCTTTGTATACCTTATTTATATATAGGCCGAAAACAAGACATTTTGCAGCCAACATACAATAGGCTGCAAAATTAGCTAAATTATTCGAGATGCGCAATTTTATGGCGCCATTTATCTTTCGGAGAGGTATTTTCAAGACCAAGCAACTATTCCGCGAAACGCTTAATCAGATTATAAGCACTATAAAGCCCTAGTTCACCAGCTTTACTAAGATCGGCCACTCCCTTGGCATTCTCCCCGAGGAAGATATAGGTGAGTCCTCGGTTGTAATAGGCTTCAGCCAAACTGGGTTCAAGGTCTATGGCCTCATTATAGCTTACGATAGCAGCTTTATAATCCTTCAGTTGTGACAACACATTGGCCCTATTGTAATATGAATAGGCAAAGTCGGGAGCAAGATCAATGGCCTTATTCAAATCTGCAAGAATCAATTGGTAGTCAGTCAGACGGGCATCCACCATAAAATCATTAGGTGCATCAGCCGTTTTGAGTTCATCAGCAGCAACCTCGGCACGCTCCAATTCGGATTGTTTGTATCTAGCTACCGCCCGACTATAGTATGATAGCCACAATGAGCCATCAGCCACAATGGCCTCCGTAAAGTCTGCTATAGCTGCTGAAAGGTCCTGTACTAGATAGAAGTCCAAGCCACGTGCATAATAATAGATAGCCTCCTCATTATTGATTACAAACTTAGCCGTTTGTACATCAATATCCTTGAAGTGATAGTCTATCTGCTCCTCATCAAGCGCCTGCTCCGAGGCCGTGACAAGCAGCCGTAGCGGTAACTGTCGTGAACGATTGATGTTTTCAAGGTAGCGATGATAATGCACCACTTGCCCGACCTCACTAGTCCTATTATAGTACGTTAACACAAAAAGAGGTTGCAGTGCCACATACACATTCTTATTCTGCACCTTACCGCGATAAGCCGATGAGAACTCCTCCTCACCAACCGCATCGTCGGCTACCACCAGTTTCTTATACTTCTTTATATTCTTGTCCGACTCTTTACGCGTAGCAGCATCACCGTCATCCTCATTATCAGCCTTTCTGTCAGCGCCTGCCAACAAACGATTCTGCTCGTCTATCTGAGCACGCAATACCACCAATTCATCTTGTTCAGCCTCTCGGTTCTTCCCTTGCTTGCGACGCACATCAGCACGGCACTGATATCCATAGAGAAACTTTGGATACTCATCCAACACCTTATCTAGATCAGCCTCTGCACCCACAAGATCCCCCGTCTGCATCAGCAGGAGAGCACGATTGAAGACTGCCATTGTGTTTTCTGGTTCATATTCGATGACAAAATTAAAATCCTCAATCGCCCGATTATCATCACCCACCTGAGCACGCAGCAGCCCACGATTGTAGTGTCCTAATAGATTGTTGGGGTCTATGCTGAGTGCCAAATCATAGTCAGCCATCGCTCCACGCAGCTCC
>JAZQJM010000062.1:0-1798 GCA_045541635.1 Candidatus Nanosyncoccus sp. | reverse complement strand
TAGCCGATGGCAATGTGTGGTTACTGGATAACTTAAGGCTAGGCAGTGCAACGCTTGAAGAAACACTTTCTACTTCCAATACCAATATGTCGCCAAATGTAGCATTTACATTACCTACATCGTCTACTACTTCTGGATTCAGTTCTTATACAGCTGCTCAGATTAATACAGCTTCAGCTAATACTGTAGCAAGTACTAAATACGGTAATGCTAGTGGTAAAATAGGCGTATATTACAATTACTGTGCAGCTACAGCTGGTAGCTACTGTTACGCAAAGGGTGCTGCAGGCTCTGGTAATGCTAGCTATGATATCTGTCCTAGTGGCTGGCGAATGCCTACGGGTGGAGTTGGTGGTGAATATCAAGCTCTTTACACAGCCTATTCTAGTGATGCTACTAACTTCCGTAACGCTCTATCTACGCCCCTCTCCGGCTACTACTACAATAGTTCAGCGAACAATCGGGGTAGCAACGGCCTCTTCTGGTCCTCTACGTACTACAATAGTAACAATATGTACAACCTGAACGTCAATTCCTCGAATGTGTATCCTCAGAATTACTATGATCGGGGCAGCGGCCTCTCAGTCCGCTGTGTCGCTAAGAAGGAATATTTGCAAGATTTCACCAGTAGTGATGCGAGTGCTATGGCTATAGGAGATACGAAGATATTGGCTGATAAGAGGGATAATCAGGATTATATGGTAGGTAAGTTGGCCGATGGTAATGTGTGGTTACTGGATAACTTAAGGCTAGGCAGTGCAACACTTAAAGAAACACTTTCTACATCTAACACTAATATGTCTCCAAGTGCATCATTCACACTACCTACATCATCTACTACTTCTGGATTCAATTCTTATGCAGTTGCTCAGATTAATACAACTTACGCTAATACAACCACAACAGGCTATGGTTCTGGTAGTAAGAAGATAGGTGTATATTATAACTTCTGTGCTGCTTCTGCTGGTACAATATGTACGAGTAGTAATTCTAGCAATGCGAGTTATGACATTTGTCCAGCTGGTTGGCGAATGCCTACAGGTGGATCTAGTGGTGAATACCAAACTCTTTACACAAAATATTCTAGTAACGCCACCAACTTCCGTGACACACTGTCTACGCCCCTCTCCGGCTACTACTACAGTGGTTCAGCGACCAATCAAGGTAGTAACGGCTACTTCTGGTCCTCTACGTACGGCAATAGTAGCAGTATGTACTACCTGAGCGTCGGTTCCTCGGGTATGAATCCTCAGGTTAGCAATGGTCGGAACGTCGGCCTCTCAGTTCGCTGTGTCGCTAAAGGTGATACTTTGCAAGAATTTAATGGGGCTGATGCTGATAGGATGGCGATAGGTGACACTAAGACGCTAACTGATAAGAGAGATGGTCAGGATTATATGGTAGGTAAGTTACCCGATGGTAATGTGTGGTTACTAGATAACTTAAGATTAGGCAGCGCAACGCTTAAAGAGACACTTTCTACGACTAATACTAACATGTCGCCAAGCGTATCATTCACATTACCTACATCGTCTACTACTTCTGGATTCAGTTATTATACAGCTGCTCAGATTAATACAGATTACGCTAATACTGTAGCAAGTACTAAATATGGCTCTGCTAGTGGCAAGATGGGCGTATATTATAACTATTGTGCTGCCTCTGCTGGTACATATTGTTATGCGAGTTACAGTGGTTCTGGTAATGCTAGCTACGATATTTGTCCTAGTGGTTGGCGAATGCCTACAGGAGGACCAAGTGGTGAATATCAAGCCCTTTACACAGCCTATTCTAGTGA
>JAZQJM010000061.1:0-8076 GCA_045541635.1 Candidatus Nanosyncoccus sp. | reverse complement strand
GATGGACTACAATGATAAGTATAACAAAAGGAGTTTTAAGCACTCAACGGCAGAAGCCTCTATAGAACCCCCAGCCTAGCTGGGGGTTTTGGTGTCCAAAAAGGCGCACATCGAAACGCTGTGCTAGTGTTTCTAGGGAATAAGTCTTTAACTCGTGAATTGCGTCACGGACGGGCGATTCCATTAGTTCCATACGCTCAAACTTATCGTAATCGCGTGAATTGAATCTGCCGTTATGTTCGAGCATGAATCTTTCTAACTCACGAGCGGTAACCGGTATTGGTTCGCCCGGTTTTACTTTCTTGAATGAACGGCGTTTTGCCATGTTACCTCTTTTCGGTTAGAGGTGCGCCTTATGGGCGGTATCATGATTTGCAATCTATGGGTTCTTCAAGATATCTATCAGACATTTTATAGATTCTTCTAGTTCTGTATCAGAGTATGATGGATTATTGGTGTTCTCAGGATGATGGATTAAGTTGCGTATATATGTAGGTAATGTAACATCATATTCTTCTATACTCGAATCGCGTTTTAACCTTTTATATGGTTTATTTTGCTTTAAGTTCTTATTGTGTTTTTTCAAATATAAATCAAACGGCTTTTCGTTATAGTTATTATCGTCTTCAATAGTTGCTTTTGCTTGAATAAAACCATAGAGCTCATTATGGAACTCAACCGACGGAATCCCGTATGCGTAATAATTTATTTCTCCCCAGCTAGGGCTAGAATCTCCGAATAAATCAAGTTCTTCTCCTTCTTTAGCTTCATTGTAGCTATTATTTTTCGAGAATAACCAGATAGAATGTGTATCTTTCCGGTATTGTTTTAATAAGTATGGTGAGTGTGTCACTATAAATATTTGTGATTTTTCAGATAGGCTTTCCAGTGAATCGAGTAGTTTATTTTGTGCTTTTGGATGTAAGAATGTCTCAGGCTCGTCTATAAAAAAGAATAGTGGCTTAGAACAATCAGTATCGTTCGATGATGCTATTTCGGCATACAGCTGGATAATTGCGAGAGCCAATGATCTCTGCATGCCGGTTCCTTTTTCAAAACTACTTGTCTGTATTCCGTCATCAGTTAATTCAATATTTCCGGATTTTAGAAAATCAGATATTTGTGGTAGCGTAAATTGGAAGTTTACCTTCGTCTCTCCATACTGCTCGGCGAGCTTTTCCTGTAAAGCAATCTCAATCGGTGATAGACTTTCGGTAATCTTATCAAATGTTTTAGCGTGAGATTCTTGAAACTCCTTCCAGCTATCTTTAACTTTTTCAAGAACGACTTTTTCGATTATCCTTCCGCATATTTTAGTCCTAGAAAAGTCTAACACTTCGTCGGAACGTGTATCTGCCCAAACGAATTGGGCGTCAAATAATGCAGATATAGTACTATCTATTCCGGATGGATTTTCGAATTGATCATTCTTTGGGTTAAAAACACGGATCTGCTTTATTGATAATGTTTTTTCTTTTCCGGATTGAGTAATTATAGTTTCTTTACTAGACCTCATAATTAATAGTTTTGTATTGTCACCATCATTAATCAGGTAATTTTTGTATTTCTTCAGGTGCTCTTGCTCAACTAATTTTGATATGTCCTACCCAGAAAACTCTACTGCTACGGATGTATATTCGTCTTCGGAGCTAAGATTTTTTGTTATGTAATCTTCTTCATTTTTTCCATTTTGTAGAAAATCAATAGCTTGAAAAAGAGTGCTCTTGCCGCAGTTATTATTGCCGACTAAGAAGTTAATGCCTTTATCAAAATTAAACTCGTGGTCACCCTTAAAGCCTTTGAAGTTGTGAAGCGTTATTTTTGAGATATACATGTTACTATTATTCCATTGACAATACTATTGTATTTTTATAAGTGCCGATCTTTTCCTTTGAGATTAGCTAATGCGGTACCTAGCTGTCCCTATCATTGAAGAGCTTTAGATAATCACTGTACACCCACTTTTGAGCATAGACATCATCGCCCTCTTTGACGGGTTTTAGAATGCCCATATCACAAAGTCTCTGAACCATGGTGTATGCACTGGTGCGTGAATAATTTGTCCATTTTACAACATCGGCTACCCCAATAATTGGCATACTATATAAGTTCTGTAAGACTTTCATGGTACTTTCCGAGGCGGTTTTATTAAGCTTTTGGATCTTTGTCATATCGCGTTCACGTAGTTTTGTTATTTCTTCGCAAACTTTGATAGACGATTCCGCAATATCTATAACACCATCAAGGAAAAAGTCTACCCAATCCTCTACATTACCATCATGGTAACCATCTAGCCTTGCATAATATGTTTTTTGATGCTGACGGAAGTATGAAGAAATATACAGGATTGGCATTTTTAGTATTTTCTTATACCAGAGATACATAGTGATTATTATACGACCAGTACGACCATTACCGTCATTAAATGGGTGAATTGTCTCGAATTGTGCGTGAATAAGGCTGGCTTTGATTAATGGCAGATAGCTATCCTCGTCTTTATTGATGAATTTTTCTAAATCTCCTAAAGCGCGTTTCATTTCCGGTACTGTAGGCGGTACGAACTTTGCATTGTCTGGGCGAGTTCCATCAATCCAGTTTTGCTTGGTTCTAAATTCGCCGGGATAAGAAAACTGCGTAGAACGCGCTCCCTGCATTAGTTCTTTATGAAGTTCGCGTATGAATCTTAAGCTAAATGGGAAATCTTCGATGCGTTTTAAACCGTAGTTTAATGCCTTTATATAATGAAGAATATCATCCACATCTACCGGTAGATTGGCGCTAGGCTCTACGTTTTCTCTTTCGATAGAATCCATCATTGTCGCATTTGTGCCTTCTATTTGGCTAGATGACGAAGCGTCTTTTCTTAAGAACATTAGCAGAAACCAATCTTTATCAGGTAGTAGCTTGGTTATTCCGTCAAGTTCGCCGAGTGAACGCATGGCTTCTGATTGCTTAAGTATTATTTTGTCAGAGAATTGTATTTTTTTAGATGGTAGGAAATCAGAAGGTATAAAAGCCTTATATCCCTCTGGTTGTTGTATAAATTTGCCGATTTCTACCATTTACATCTCCTAGTTAGATGTTAACATTTTATCAAAAAAACTTTACATTGTCAATAGTGATGTCAACTTTTTATTGCTTATGTTTATTTGCTAGAGTGAAACAAGTACTTTACCATTGACATTGTATTTCTTTTATTTTCTCCATTGCCATTGTTTTAAGCCCTTACGGCTCCAGTTAAGTCATATATCCTTAAAAGTTCGAATCTCTTTGCCTGTATATGTATACCTCAGAACTCGCACGGCATCAGCACCGGATAGTCTTTCTTAGATATAACCTTGTTTTTTGCAGTGCACTCGGAGTGGTCAATACACCAGCCCACCACCATGCAAAGCCAAGCAACAATGTTTACTCGCTCCTCACCAAAAGAAAATGAGACCTTCAGGTCTCTATTTTGTTTTTGGTAGGTCGCGAAGCGACCTGAATCCGAGAAAAGGGTTTGAACCGAGCGAAACGATGCTCCTGATCCTCCCGGCTCACCAACAGGAGAACCTGTGGGAAACTCAGGTTCGAAGATAAAAACAAAAAAGTGATTTAATCTCAAAAATCACCATTTTTTGTGCATCAATTTCTCTTTGAGAAAAACATCGTCATCTCGAAAAATCTCAAATTATATTTGAGATTTTTGCTTGTCTCCTCGTTTTATCAAGGTTCTTTAGCCTATTTCTGGCCAAAATATCCTTTTCGCTCGCCACTTAGGACGCGAATAGCCGAAGGCTAACGAAATCGCCTTTTTCTAACCTTAATTCACGAATTTTCTTACACATTGTCAATATTACTCCTGTCGTCTTTACCATTATTCCAACGAGAAGTGCTCCTTTTTAGGTGCCAAAAATTCTTACCGATAATACATAATTTTGTAATATTTCCACCGAGAAAATAATACTTTTTGGTTTGCAAGGTCAACCTGCTGTATAGCCTACATCACTAACATTTGGGCTACATCTAGCCTTGCAAAATCTCTAACTTTTGTGTGGCTAGGTTAGTATACACGAAAATATGATTTTTTGTGAGTAAAAGGTAAAATGTTCTTTTAGTGCCGAAAAATACCATCAGTTATATATTTTTGTATTTTTTCGCCAAGAAAATAGTATTTTTGAACTTGCGATGTTGGGCGATATATTCTATTTGATGAATTATATTTTGATATTGTTTGAAGGTTTTCTATACTTCGGCCAGTGTTGTAAACGGGTTGGTATCATTGTTCTGACGCCGTTAGGGTCTAGTACTTTTTCTTTTATCGTTCTAGCTACTCTTAAGGCAAGCGTAGCGTTCTTGCGTGGACTTCGGCCATAATCTAGTATATTAAACCCCGAGAAAGAATTCGTCCTATCGCCATCTGAGAAAACAAACGAATATTCATCACCATCCAGCACGCTATTTAGCTCAAGATATTCTGGCACCAGAAAAAGCTCCGGGTGTTGCTTTATAATATTCTTTATCTTATTAATCTCACTAATCGAAATAGTATGAAGATATTTTTTATCATAAAACCAAGTGATCACATTATCTTTTTTATCATCCGTAATCATAATACGAAAAATATACTCCGATGTATCAGGTGAGCGCCACACAGAAGTTACTTTGTATTCAAATATAATCATTAAATCTCTTTCATCCACTGCCATCTCACTTGTCAGACAATAAGTAACTCTTCCTAATCAGCGCAAATACCAGCTCATCAGACAAACCCCCATCCAGCACAATCGTAATCCAATTATTTTTATTCATATGATAAGCCGGAAAAACATGATCATTTGTCTCAGCGAAATCATACGTCTCATTCTTATCAAATTTCAAATTAATAAACTCGACTTCCTTATCATCTTCAAGCCCCAGACTTTTGCCAGACACATTGCCGACCAGAGCAAACCATTTCCTATTATCATCATGACGAAATACTGCATAGCTCGGATAGCGCTCAGGCCACAGAAATTCTGGCTTCACACCATATTCGGACTTAATATATTCCGTTACCACATTTGTCTGGCTATTCTTATACATCCTACTCCTCCACATTAATAATCACTGATGCATCGCCATCGCCAAGATCCGGCAAGCTATCAATATGTCCAATTTTTGAATAACTATAATCCGAATCAAATGACTTATAGAAAACCACCAGACAATTATCACCAAACAGCATTATATCTCCAGCCTCAATACGTTTCGGATTATAAGTATTGGCAGGCAAAGATCTGTCAAGATATGCATACTTCTCATTATTATTTAAGTCGTTCATTACAAGTTCTAGTGGCAGCATCTCAACTAACCCTAAAGCCGTAGAATTATCATCTAAGACTACTTCATATCTTTTATTATTAATACGTATATAGACCTTATCCATATTTACTTTCTCATTATCAATTGGCTGATTATCTTCTGAGGAAGAATACGAAGTTAATTCTGTTTTCTCATCATCCATCATCACAGTAGTTACAATAACAGATATAATTACCGTAATCAGAATCAATATAGAAATAGATATTTTTTTATTCATTTAAATCTTCTTCAAGCCTCCTCTCTCATTAGCTAAATCATTTTGTAACACCACCAATAATTAATTATTTCTCCCACTATTATATCATCCTCAAACCGTGTCGTATGAAACAAATCCCAACACCTCCATATACAAGCGTCCCAGAGCTCATTCTATACATAACAAATCATAAAATACCGTTCCTAAAATCCACCACTTCCATATCTATTCACTAAGTGCTATAATCATCCTATCACTTATGAAGAAAAACAGAGAATCTATCGTCATCAAGACCAGCATTATTAGTATAATCACTAATCTACTTTTAACTGGCTTCAAGGCATTCGTTGGATTTCTCGCAAATTCCATCGCTATTATTCTCGATGCCGTCAATAATCTAAGCGATGCTCTTTCTAGTATTATCACTATCGTTGGAACTAAATTAGCAAGCAAAGCCCCCGACAAGAAGCACCCCTACGGCTACGGTCGTATTGAATATATCACTTCGCTCATTATTTCTGCTATCGTACTTTACGCCGGTATTACAGCCCTCATCGAGTCTATTAAGAAAATCTTTGAGCCCGAAATCCAAGATTATAGCGCCGTTACCATCATTATTCTTATTGCAGGTATACTTGCAAAATTCATCCTGGGCATTTACGTCAAGAACAAAGGTCGCGCCGTTCATTCTGATTCTTTAGTAGCCAGTGGAACCGATGCTTTCAATGATGCCATCCTCTCAATTTCCGTCCTTGCTTCTGCTATTATATATCTTATCTTCCATATTAATTTAGAAGCTTACGTCGGCGCGCTTGTTTCCATTTTCATCATCAAGGCTGGGCTCGAACTTGTTAAAGAATCAGTTAATAGTATCCTCGGCACCAGAGTAGAAAGCAACCTATCCAAACAAATCAAAGAAACCATCACGAAAGAAGCCGAGGTCCAGGGTGCTTTTGATTTAATTTTAAATGATTATGGGCCAGGCAAATACTTAGGCTCTGTTCACATCGAAGTACCAGACACTCTTTCCGTCGCCGATATAGACAAAATTTCAAGGCGCATTACTAAGACTGTCCAGAAGAAATATGGTGTCATTCTTCACACTATCGGCATCTATTCCATCAATACTAAGAGCCAGAAAATCATCAAGGCTCGCCAGCACATCCACGACATCGTTTTCTCCCATCCAGAGATTTTGCAAATGCACGGTTTCTACCTAGACGAATCCGAGAACACCATTAGTCTCGACATCATTATCGACCATGACGCCAAGAATCGCGAAGAAATCTACAAAACTATCTACGACGAAATCCAGAAAGAATACAAAGATTATCGTATCAATATCACGCTAGATGTCGACATCAGCGACTAGAGATATGAAATATCGCCAAGTGATATTATCATATTAAGCCCTCATCTAAACGGCACTTCGCGAGGATCTTTCCCTGCTTTCCAGGCTTTATACTTCTCAGGCAAGCAGCAACCACAAGGTCGAAATCCTGCTTCCACAGCATCATCCTCATTTCTGAAGAACACTCGATGCGATTCATAAGAAGCATGCGTCGGCGCAGCAAGTGCGCGCAGTGCACATGGGCAGTCCATTAGCCCATACACATTTCTATTTTTGGGATCATAATAATCACGCTTCCCATGTATCCTCTGCCCACCCAGAGTACCTTTCTCATAGCTGTCAAATATCTGTCCATCTGGACCAGTTAAATGATATACTTTTGAATCCATGCCAATCCCTATTAGCTTTCACTATTCATAATAACATAATCTCAATACTATTTTATATTTTTCTTCCCCAGATGTTATAATTAATTCATAAAGGAGTATTTAATGAAACAATTACGACCAATCATCTGGGGGACAGCAATCATCGCACTCGGTATTATTTTTGGTGGCAACGCGCTTGGATTTTTCAATCTTAACATTTTCTTCCACGGTTGGTGGACACTCTTTATTATCATTCCGAGTCTCTACAGCCTTATTACCGAGAAAGACAAGTTATCTAGCCTTGGTTTCCTTGCAGCCGGCATCATCTTGCTCCTCGCAGCTCAGGACGTCTTCTCCTACGAGACAGCCTGGAAAACTATCCTTGCTGCTACAATCATATTGATCGGCTTTTCAATCCTCATCCGTGGCGTTTTTAAGAATAAGAACAACAAAGAAATCGAGAAGAAAATTAAGAAACTCGACAATAACACTATAGATTCCCTAGTCGCCGTTTTCTCTGGCAGCGAACGTACGTATAAGAACGAAAATTTCAACGGCAGCAATATTACTGCCGCCTTCGGTGGCGCCGAATTGGACTTAAGCAGAGCCATCATTACTAAAGACACGGTCATTAGGGCTTTCTGTCTATTCGGTGGCATCGATATCAAAATCCCGAGTGATGTAGAAGTCAAAATCAAATCTGGCTTCATCTTCGGTGGCATTTCCGACGAACGCAAGGATAATGATGCGAAAGGCAAGCACACTATCTATATAGACGCAGCTGGTGCCTTTGGTGGTATCGACATCTTTGACAATAA